>NZ_JBHXAS010000021.1:0-56566 GCF_042727425.1 Peribacillus sp. NPDC060253 | reverse complement strand
GCCGCGAAAGGCGTGTTAAGCGACTTTCGGGGCCTTTTTTATATAGTACTATGCAAAAGTTCGGCAACCTCTTCTTTTAACCCTCTTGCTGAACGAACTCTTCCAATGCCTCTAATGCTTCTTTTTCATCGCGTCCTTCAACAATTAACTTAACGGACACGCCGGAACTGATGGCAAGGCTCATCAATCCCATGATACTTTTTGCATTTACTTTTTTTCCTTCTTTTTCAAGGAAAACATCTGAATGAAAGCGGTTAGCTTCTTGTACAAAAAGAGCAGCCGGCCGGGCTTGTAAGCCTGTCTTCAGTTTTACTTCAACTTGTTTTTCCACCATCTTGATCTCCCCTGTTAGTTTTATTTTTTCGCAGCAATAGCTTCTCCCCCACGGAGCCTGTCAGCTATTTCATCAATCTTTCGTAAACGGTGATTAATCCCGGACTTACTGATGTTTCCTCCAGATACCATTTCCCCAAGTTCCTTTAAGGTTATATCCTGAAATGCTATTCTAAGCTCGGCAATTTCACGAAGCTTATCCGGCAATATGTTGAGTCCTACCGTATCCTCAATGTATAGGATATTTTCAACCTGGCGTAATGAGGCACCAATCGTTTTGTTCAAATTAGCTGTTTCACAATTCACAAGACGATTCACTGAATTACGCATATCACGGACAATCCGTACATCCTCGAATCTTAATAAAGCTGAATGGGCACCAACGATACTTAAAAACTCGGCAATCTTTTCGGCTTCTTTCAAATAAATGATGTACCCTTTTTTGCGTTCAAGCGTCTTCGCCTTTAAGTCAAACTTATTCATTAGCTCACAAAGGGCATCATTGTGCTCTTTATAAAGTGAGAAAATCTCAAGGTGATAGGAAGACGTTTCCGGATTATTGACCGAACCTCCCGCAAGAAATGCACCTCTTAGGTATGATCGCTTACAGCATTTCTTTCCAACAATAGTATCGGATATGGCATGGAGAATTTCAAAGCCCTCGCCTAAAATTTCTAAATCGGTTAAAACCCGCTGTCCTCCAGATGACATCCTGACAATATAAACATTATTCTTTTTAAGCTTCATCTTTTTACGGACCAGCAGCTCGACTTGGACTTCATAACTTTTTTTCAACAGCGTATATATCCTTCTGGCAATCGCTGCATTTTCAGTTTGAATATCCACAACTAGCTTCCGATTAGAAAATGAAAGGGATCCGTTCATCCGGATAAGCGCACATAGTTCCGCTTTTCCGCAGCAATCCTTTCCCTCTAATTGTGTAAGCTCTTTTTTTGTTTCTGAAGCAAAAGACATCCATTTCACCCCCAATCGAACGCAGGTAATCTATTTTTATCAATTAAAGAAAAACCGTCCCCGCTTATATCTACGGAACTATATGGCTTTTTGTTTCATTTACAAGCATATTAAAAAGCAAATCCGCCACTTTTTTCGTGTCATGGCGTATTACATTCCCTTCATAGCTGAAAATGCGCTCTTGTATGATTTCAAGACCCATTTGTTTTAAACTTTCCACATCATACATAACCGGTTTGGCATATTCAGCTTGATAACGTTGCTGAATCTGTGCCGGTATTTCTTCATTATTAACAAGTATCCTGTCAATATATGCATTTCCCATATGGTCGTATATGGCTTTAATATGATCGCTCGCGCTATAATCCAGCGTCTCGCCGGCTTGTGTCATCAAGTTGCAAATATAAACTTTCTTAGCCTTGGAACGGCCAACTTCTTCCCCTAGACCCGGGACAAGTAAGTTAGGCAGAATGCTAGTATATAAGCTTCCTGGACCGATGACAATGAGATCAGCATGCTTGATTTCCTGGATAGTTTCACTGAGCGGCTTTATATGTTGAGGAGACAAAAATACTCTTTTTATTTTCTTTCCTGAAAAGGGGATCTTGGATTCTCCTGTAACAATCGTTCCGTCAGCCATTTCCGCGTGGAGAACCACACTTTGGTTGGCAGCCGGAAGCACTTTACCACGCACATTCAGGAATTTACTCATTTCCTGGATTGCATGGACAAAGTCTCCGGTCAACGAGGTCATTGCAGCCAGGATCAAATTCCCCAGTGAATGCCCGGACAACTCATTTTTACTCTGAAAGCGATGCTGAAACATTTGTTCAACGAGAGGCTCTACATCCGATAACGCAGCCAGCACATTACGGATATCACCTGGAGCGGGGATATCCATATCCTCACGAAGGCGACCTGAACTTCCACCATCATCAGCTACCGTAACGATTGCTGTTATATCCACTGGATGCTTCTTTAAACCCCTTAACAAAACCGGAAGGCCTGTTCCCCCTCCAATGATCACAACCTTAGGTTGTTTCTTATTATCTAACATCTGCTTTCCCCTTACTTTTTTCGATATCCCGATGTGACACTTGAACTCTGTAATCCTTTTTGAAGTGGTTTGAGATATACTCCGTCAATGCTACCGATCGATGCTGACCGCCTGTACACCCAATCGCAATAACAAGCTGTGCTTTTCCTTCACGCTTATAATATGGAAGCATGAAAGCAAGCAAATCAGTCACCTTTTCCAAAAACTTTTGTGTTTCACTCCATTTTAAAACGTAACTCGACACTTCCTGTTCCAATCCAGTCTTTGGCCTCATATGGTCAATATAATATGGATTTGGCAGGAAACGTACATCAAACACAAGGTCAGCATCTATTGGCAGACCATGCTTGAATCCGAAGGACATGACATTGACCGTGAAACCTACACTTTTATCCGTAGAAAATTCCGAAGCGATTTTCTCCCTCAATTCGCGCGGTTTCAATTGTGATGTATTAAAAATCAACTGAGCCCTGCCCTTTAATTCGTCCAAAAGTTCCCGTTCCATTTTAATGCCTTCCAATGGCCGGCCTAATGGAGCAAGGGGATGGGTCCTTCTCGTTTCCTTATATCTGCGTACCAAGGAATCATCATCAGCTTCAAGAAACAGGATTCTTGGTGATACTGCTGATGTATCCGTTAATTCATCAAGTGCCAGAAATAAGGAATCAAAAAATTCCCTCCCCCTCAAATCCATGACAAGAGCCACTTTATTCATCTTATTCCCAGAGTCCTTCATTAACTCCAAAAATTTTGGCAATAGTGTGGGCGGCAAATTATCGACGCAAAAAAAGCCGAGGTCTTCAAAACTTTGAACCGCCACTGTCTTACCCGCTCCTGACATTCCGGTAATGATGACCAATTGCGTTTCATTCATCTGCCCTGTACTCATTTTTCTCCGCCCCCATGTATAACAATCTTTTTTATTAAGCAAATATTAACCTGGATCTAATCGATAAGAAAGTAACTTAAACTCAGGCGTATAGGTAAACGTTCCATAGATGATTCCACTTCCATGAACCATATAGTCCAGAATGTGAAAATCCCCTTCAGCCATTTTCAGGTTTTTAACATCATCAACTGGATGCCAGTTAAGCTCCCCTTCTTCACAAACATCCAAATTGACGCCATCGGAATCCGTTGCAAAGAAAGTGAACATCATCCATTCCGATAACACTTTGTCCCCATCCTTCATAATGAAGGTGAAAATACCTTTGATGGAAGGGTTTTTTAAATAAACGCCTGTTTCTTCGCGATATTCTCTAATACATGCATCACGTATAGATTCTCCAGGCTCCATCTTGCCACCGGGAGCTACCCACCATCCGCGTCTAGGTTTTTTCAATAAGAGGATTTGATTATCCTTGATCAATACACAGTTTGTGACACGTTGCACGTTCTTCACCTCAATTGGATTCTGCTCGACTATAGAAACCTTCTCCCTCCTGGATGGAGGGATCCTGTTTATATCCTTAAACCGCCGCTAGATATCCATTTGGCGATTTACAAATGCTAATAGTTCAAACAAGTTGTATTTTACATCTTCTTACCATTATGAAAGATATGTTTAGTATATCTTATCATTATACTATTTTTGAAATGAGCTAACAATAAAGTAAACTTCCTGCATTGGGGGAATATTCATTCGCAGATTCACGTACGAAGTATTCATCTCCTGCTTAACTCCTATTATTCTCCACTTTCCCTGCCTAAATGCAAAGGGATGGCTTACTTCTCATTAGCAGCCCGTCACTTTTTCCTAAAATTGGAACTAAAGGAATGGTCTTAAAGCAGGACACAAAAAAAGGGACACAGATTCTTAATCTGTGTCCTCAAACGTTTATAATTAAAGGGGGTCAACTTCTACTCTTACTATACCCAATCATTATTTCACGCGTGTTACAACATCGTTAAAACCGAATTACGATGTATGAATTTTTGTAACCAAAACTTTTTAAGCCTTTGGCTGCAATTTTTCTTGGAGTTCCTCAACATAATGCTGAGCGGCTTGAGCGGCAATGCTTCCATCACCTGTTGCTGTAACGATTTGACGTAATGTTTTTTCACGAACGTCACCAGCTGCAAAAATGCCCGGGACGCGTGTCTCCATCAAATCATTCGTTTCTATATAGCCTGTAGCATTCAAGATGCCTAGCTTTTCAAAAGGTTTAGTTAGCGGAAGCATTCCAATATAAATGAATACACCGTCTGCGTCCATCTTAGTTTCTTCACCGTTTACAGTGGAAACTAGAGTGACACCACCGACTTTGCCGCCTTCTTCATTGATTTCCTTTAAAGTATGATTCCAGATGAAGTCAATTTTTTCATTGGCAAACGCACGATCCTGAAGGATCTTTTGCGCACGAAGTTCATCACGTCTGTGAACGATCGTCACTTTTGAAGCAAAGCGAGTTAAGTACACGCCCTCTTCAACTGCAGAGTCTCCTCCGCCGATTACGAACAATTCCTTTTGCTTGAAGAAAGCTCCATCACAAACCGCACAATACGATACACCGCGGCCGCCTAATTCTTTTTCGCCTGGAACGCCGATTTTTTTGTATTCGGCACCCGAAGAAATAATGATTGAACGTGCTTTGAATTCCTTGGAACCAGCAATGATGGTTTTGTACTCTTCGCCGTCGATGATTTCCTTTACATCCCCATAAGCATACTCCGCACCGAATTTCTTCGCATGGTCAAACATTTTCGTTGAAAGTTCAGGTCCGAGGATCGTATCAAATCCAGGATAATTTTCAACTTCCTCCGTATTGGCCATTTGTCCGCCAGGTACGCCGCGTTCCAACATCAATGTTGAAAGGTTCGCACGTGATGTATAGACAGCAGCCGTCATCCCTGCAGGACCAGCTCCAATAATAACAACGTCATAAATTTTTTCAGACATGTTCTCACTCCTCCATATTCCATACAAAATGGAACCTTCACTACGGTTAGTGTTCCCTACCTATTATCCTATATAACAAATAATTTTTCGTCCAAATATCTGCTCACTCCAGAAGGTTTTGAACCAACTTTACGTATTTCGATAGGGTGGAAACCGAAATGAAATGTTTGTCTGCGATAGCCTGTTTGCTCGCTTTCTCGTTTTTGAGCTGATTCCACACGTATTCCACCGCAGAGGCCCAGCCTGCTGGATTATTTAGTTTCTGCTCGGACTTCACCGCTTCGATAAATACGGAAAACCACATTAAATAGAGCCCTGCTTCATCTAATTGAATCGGTTGAAAATGCTGATATAATATCTCCGCTGTACGATCAGCAAAATCAATCGGTGTTAATTGGCGATCTTTAGCAGGAGCTTGAACAAGGTCGGCATAATCCCGTTCCAAATCAGTGAAATTCTGATTAAGATTGAGTACTTGGTTTTTCAATAGCTTCTGTTTATGGTCCGAATGTTTCAGAAGAAAGATGGCAAACAACCTTTCTTCGATGAATTCGCTTTCCAGCCTTTTTATAATAGATGGAAAATGGTGTTCAAAACCATCTGTAGTCGCATTCATATCTCCCCAAGGCTCCATGCCTTCCTTTTCCGGGTTCATTTCCACGACCTTTTTCCAAGCCTTTCTGGCAACTTGTTCATGACCTAAGTGAAAAGCGGATATAGTAAGCCAATAGTAGAAGGTTCCGTCTCCCTCGAACCCTTGCTTTTGCAATGCTTTTAGCCATTTATATGCAGAGGCATAGTTTCCGATCAAAGCGAAGGTTGCTCCAAGCTTGAACCGATGTTCGGATAGCATTGGCCGAATTTTCTCCAACATCTCTATGAGTTCTTCAACTTTTGCTTCATCTTGTTGATAATGATGAAAAACAACAAGGTTACATAGTGCATGGAGGTTACCTGGACTTTTTTCCAGTACTTCATCAAGTGTTTCAAAAGCCTCATCTACTTGACCAAGGTAAAAATATGCCAGTGCCAAGTTATTATAAGCGGACCAGTATTCTTCGTATTCAGCAATCGTTTCTTTCAGTACTTCGATGGCCTTCGGGAAATTCCCTGATTCCAAATACTCGCGGGCCTTCTCCTGTTTGGTAATGAGCCCATCATGCTTAAAGGGATTTTCTTCTGATTCATCCGACTCAAAAGTTATCAATTCAAGCAGATCCTCGGCGTCATCGCTGAACTCCCCATCTTCTTCTTTATCAAGATAAGCACTAGCGTGACGGTATGCTTCCTTGAACATGCCTAAGTGGGCATAATTATTCGCCAGGAAGTAATGGCATTCCGACATATAAGGATCCATCACATCCAATATATTTTCCAAGAGGTTGTTTGAATAATTATATTCACCGATTTCCGAACATGTGATTGCCAATTGACAGGCTATCATCGGTTCTGCCGGTTCAAGTTCCAGCGCACGTTCCAAGTATTTTTTTGATTTTGGTAATTCTCGTCTATGATATGCTTTTAAACCCTTGGTGAAATAATACTCACCTGTTGGGTGAAAGGTTAGAATTTTTGCCTGTTGGCCAAATTTAGAGTCTTTACTCATGTAATCCTCCATCTACAAGTTGATTAACCATAGTATTATAACATATTGGAGTAATTTTGCCGAACAATTCAAGAAAATGGAAAATGGGAGTTGCCATGCTTTCTTTAAGAAAAAATCAAAGTATATTCCTAGTCAAATGGGAATTAAAGATTGCATCTCATAGACGTAAATATAAAAAAAAAGCCCTCCTATTGACGGAGGACACAAACTGTAGACAAACTCGATGAAAATCAAGTTTGTCTACTGCTTTTTAAGGGGTTGTACAATTTGAACGTTGATTTCCTCTCCAGGCACTCGCCTTCCGAGGGCGGTCCGCCCTCGTCGCCATTGCGCCTGCGGGGTCTCCCCAAGACACGCTTTTCTAAGCAGGAGTTTCGCTTGTTTTAAAATTTTGATAGAATCCCTTTCGTCTACAAACTGAACCCTCCTATTACGGAGAGAAATCATCATTCATTCGGTTTCTTTAGGCTCGTCCTTATCGGAATGTCTAGCCTTCAATACATCAAGCACCGCTTGGAAAGGCAACTCTTGTTCTTGAAGAAGAACGAATAAGTGATAGAGAAGATCGGCACTTTCCATGGAAAGTTCCTCTGCATCGCGGTTTTTAGCAGCAATGATCACTTCTGACGCTTCTTCACCTACTTTTTTCAGGATTTTATCCACACCCTTATCGAATAAGTAGGTTGTATATGAACCTTCAGGCATTTCCGATTTTCTTCTTGCAATCAACTTTTCCAAATCCGTCAAGAATGTCACATTCGTTTTCACCGCTAGACGGGCTTCAGTGTTTTCGTAAATCGATTCGCTAAAACAGCTTGTTGCTCCAGTATGGCATGCAGGACCTGCAGGAACGACTTGAACGACCAATGCGTCTTGATCGCAGTCATACTTCATCTCGACGATTTTCTGTGTATTTCCGCTGGTTGCTCCTTTATGCCATATTTCATTGCGCGAACGGCTGAAGAAAACCGTTTCACCCTTTTCGATGGACAATTCTAGAGATTCTTTATTCATATAAGCAAGTGTCAGCACTTCGCCGCTTCGTACATCTTGGACAATTGCCGGTATTAGACCTTTTTCGTCGTATTTAATAGTTTCAAGATTCATCGTACAACCACTCCTTGTTGTTTGAGAAACGCTTTAACTTCTTTGACCGATGTTTCTTTATAATGAAAAATCGATGCGGCTAAGGCTGCATCTGCTTTACCTTCTTCAAAGGCCACCTGGAAGTGCTCGGCATTACCAGCACCGCCTGAGGCGATGACCGGCACCGAAACAGCTTCTGATACCGCTTTTGTTAAAGCGATATTAAACCCCTGTTTCTCCCCGTCACAATCCATGCTTGTCAATAAAATTTCGCCTGCACCGCGGCTGACAGCTTCTTTCGCCCAGTCGATCACTTCCCATTCAGTCGGTTTTCTGCCGCCATGGGTATATACGCGCCATGATCCTAGCTCTTCATCATATCGAGCATCAATAGCGACTACGATACATTGGGCACCAAAATACTCTGAACCTTCATTAATTAAGTCAGGACGAAGAACGGCTGCTGTATTTAAGGATACTTTATCTGCACCTGCACGTAATATTTTCTTCATATCCGCTAATGAATTAATGCCACCGCCAACTGTGAACGGGATTGCCAAGCTGCCAGCTACCGCTTGAACGACGTCGACTATCGTTTCCCTGCCTTCATGTGATGCGGAAATATCCAGAAAGACGAGCTCATCGGCACCTTCCTGGTCGTAAAAGGCTGCAAGCTCAACAGGATCTCCAGCATCTCTTAGTGAAACAAATTGTATGCCTTTAACTACACGCCCATCTTTTACATCGAGACAAGGAATAATTCGTTTAGTGAGCATTTAATCACGCACCTTTTCTAGTGCTTCTTCTACAGTAAAGCGATTCGTATATAGCGCCTTGCCAATGATTGCCCCTGCAACTCCTTGCGCTACATACTCTTTGAGGGTGACAAGGTCTTCCAGGGAACTAATTCCGCCCGAAGCAATCACATTTTTCCCAGTTGCCTCCGCCATAGCCAAGATACCTTTTACATTCGGGCCTGAAAGCATGCCATCCGTCGCAATATCAGTAACGATAAAGGTCTCTGCACCAGCATCGGCCAGCAGTTTACCAAGCTCTATTGCCAGTGTTTCAGACGTTTGAAGCCAACCATGTGTAGCAACCTTGCCATCCTTCGCATCTATGCCGATTGCAATATTCTTTCCATATTTCCTAATCATATCTTTCGTGAAATCAGGATTTGAAACGGCGGTGCTGCCTAGAATGACACGTTCTACTCCATTATCCAGATAATGTGCGATATCTCGTTCCGTACGGATGCCGCCGCCGATCTGGATGCGGGCACCTAACTCTTTTGCTGCTTTAATCACGTATGAATCATTAATGCGAACTCCTTCTTTGGCTCCGTCCAGGTCGACCATATGTATCCAATCGGCTCCTTGGTCCGCAAAGCTTTTAGCCATATCGAAGGGGGAATCGCCATAAACGGTTTCCTGATTGTAATCGCCCTGGATTAAGCGGACGCATTTGCCTCCGCGCATATCAATCGCCGGGTAAATAGTAAAGTTGCTCATGCCCTTTCCTTCCCTTCTACTAATGACAGATAATTTCTCAAGAGTGACATGCCCATCTTCCCGCTTTTTTCCGGATGGAACTGCATGCCGAACACATTGCCTTTACCAACTATTGCCGGCACTTCCACATCATATGTCGCCGAAGCGGTAATGAAAGATTCATCCGTATCGACATAGTAAGAATGGACGAAATAAACATGTTCCTCTTCAAGACCCTCATTCACTGGTGACGCGTGTTTAAATTCAAGACGATTCCAGCCCATGTGCGGCACTTTATAAACCTGGTCATTCGCATCCACTCCCTTAAAACGAACGACTTTACCCGGTATAAGGGATAATCCCTTTGCCGGTCCATTCTCCTCACTTTCATCAAAGAGAAGCTGCATACCAAGGCAGATGCCTAATAGATAACCTCCATCGGCTACATGTTCCCTCAGGAATTCATCCAGCTTTTGTTTTTCCAAGAGACTCATGGCATCCCTGAAAGAACCAACACCGGGAAGTATGATCCCTTTCGACTTTGAAAGTTCTTTTGGGTCATCGGAAATGAATGAATCGGCACCAAGGCGCTCAAGCCCTTTACTTACAGAAAATAAATTCCCCATGCCATAATCGACAATCCCGATCATTTACAACATTCCTTTCGTAGAAGGGATGCCTTTGACACGCGGATCGATGGTCGTAGCTTCATCCAAAGCACGTCCCAGCGCTTTGAATATTGCTTCGATCATATGATGTGTGTTGTGACCGTAATGAACGACTACATGCAAATTCATCCTTGCTTCAAGAGCGAATTTCCAAAGGAACTCATGCACCAGTTCCGTATCGAAAGTACCGACCTTTTGCGAAGGAAACTCAGCCCGGAACTCCAGGTGCGGACGATTGCTTAAATCGATGACAACCTGTGCGAGTGCTTCATCCATCGGTACGAAAGCATTTCCGTAACGTTTTATCCCGCGCTTATCACCAAGTGCCTCCAACAACGTTTGACCTAAGCAAATGCCAATATCTTCAGTTGTATGATGATCATCGACCTCAGTATCGCCGTTTGCATCTACGGACAAATCAAACTTCCCGTGTTTCGTGAACAAATCAAGCATATGTGTCATAAACGGAACGCCCGTCTTAATCGAGGAATTCCCTTCCCCATCCACACCAAACCTTAAGCTGATCTCCGTTTCATTCGTCTTTCGTTCCACACTAGCAAAACGTTCCATTACAACTCCTCCTCATCGGGGTATGACCCCTTTTCCCAAGATGTAAACTGCATTTCAAAAGTCTTTATATTCAGTGTTTGTTATTTTATAAGGTATCAGGCACTATTTACTGGATTCATCCACTCCACGAGATTCAATGGCTCGAGCGTGAGCCTCAAGCCCTTCCATGCGGGCAAATCCAGTGATTTTCTCTGCATTTTGGCGGAAGGCCGTTTCACTATACATGATGATGCTCGATTTCTTTTGGAAATCATCCACATTAAGCGGGCTGGAAAAACGGGCGGTTCCATTGGTAGGGAGCACATGATTGGGACCTGCAAAATAATCCCCAACCGGCTCAGAACTAAATCGGCCAATGAAGATTGCCCCGGCATGCCTGATTTTAGCCATCACTTCCAGTGCATCATTGGTCACGATTTCCAAATGTTCTGGTGCAAGTTCATTGATTGCTTCAACTGCTTCCGCCATATTCCCGCATACAACGATTCGTCCATAGTCCTTTATGGATGCTGCAGCAATATCACGGCGCGGAAGTAACGCCACCTGCTTGGCCACTTCTGAGGCCACTTCTTCTGCAAGAATCATTGACGTCGTAACCAAAACACTGCAAGCACGGGCATCATGTTCTGCCTGTGACAGCAAGTCTGCCGCAACTTCTGTGGCAATGGCAGATTCGTCTGCCAACACCGCTATTTCACTTGGACCAGCAATCATATCAATGGCCACATCCCCAAATACTTCCCGCTTCGCTAACGCCACATAAATATTTCCTGGCCCCACTATTTTATCGACTTTCTTTATTGTTTCCGTCCCATAAGCGAGAGCCGCTATGGCCTGAGCCCCACCAACCTTATAGATTTCCGTGATTCCGGCAATTTTGGCAGCAGCTAAAACGACTGGCTCTAACTTCCCATCTTTCCCTGGAGGAGATACCATAACGATCCGTTCCACACCCGCAGCCTTTGCAGGCATCGAATTCATCAGTACAGACGAAGGGTATGCAGCTGTGCCCCCAGGTACGTAAATGCCAACAGCATCAAGAGGCGTTATTTTTTGTCCTAGCATCGTTCCCGTTTCATCTGTCGTAAACCATGAATTTCGAATTTGTTTCTCGTGAAACAATTGAATATTATTCGCAGCTTCTTGAATAATAGTAAGCTGCTCCGTAGGTAAGGACGCTGTCGCTTCTTCCATTTCCTGTTCCGATACACGTAATTCCTCTAGTGTGACACCATCAAACCGTTCGGTATAATTATGTAAAGCGGCGTTTCCTCTGTTCCTGACATCATAAATAATATCCTGGACCGCTTTTCGTTGATCCGCAGTACCTGCATCAACCGAACGTTTCAGTGAAATCCCTTCTGCAAACTGTTCAATTTTCATACGCTCACCTCATTAGCGATTCTTTACTATCCAATGATTTCTGCTAATCGATCCACAATTTCCGTAATTCTTGCTTCTTTTAAACGATAGCTGACAGGGTTTGCCACCAGCCTCGAAGTCACATCGGCTATTTTTGCATATTCAACTAGACCATTTTCCTTCAATGTCTGTCCCGTTGAAACGATATCGACGATTCGTTCAGCCAAACCAATTAATGGTGCTAACTCAATAGATCCATTCAATTTAATAATCTCGACTTGCTCTCCCTGCTCGCGGAAGTAACTGGAGGCAACATTCGGATATTTACTGGCTATTTTAGGGGCGATGTCACTTATTTTCGTACCAGGCAGACCAGCTACGGCTAAGTAGCATGCACTGATTTTCAAATCAAGTAACTCATATACATCACGTTCTTCTTCCAACATGACATCCTTGCCTGCAATTCCAATGTCAGCCACGCCGTGTTCCACATAGGTTACGACATCCATCGGTTTAGCTAAAATGAAACGCAGGTTCTCCTCTTCCACATCAAGGATCAACTTTCGGGAATCATCAAACTCAGGAGGGAGACGAAAACCCGCCCCTCTTAATAGCTCTGCCGCTTCTTCAAATATTCTCCCTTTTGGCATCGCAATCGTTAAAAAGCTATTATTCATCTTTTCCACTCCCTCCATTCCCTACAAATAAATGCACCTCAGAAAATGTCCTTGTAAAGGCATCGACATTTTGAACGACTGTAATATCTTGAATCGTTATCCTTTTTCCTTCGGATCGTTTCATTCTTGCAAATTCAATGGCTTCCAATCGTCGTTCGGGACTGAATAAAATACATTCTGGCGCAGTAGGCTGCATCGGCTCCCCAAGAGCTTCTGCAAGACGATCCACACGGATTGCAAAACCCGTGGCCGAAGCATTCCAGCCGAACTTTTCAAGCAGATTATCATACCGCCCGCCATTACCGATTGGTGAACCCACTTGCCCCGCATACACTTCAAATAAAGTTCCAGTATAATAACTCATATGACTGACCAATGTTAAATCAAAGCTCACATATTGTTCGATGCCAAATTCTTTCAACTGCACTGCCAATTCCTTCAGTTCAGCCAAAGAATCTTGCCCTTTATTGTTTTCAACCAACCCCAGCGCCTTTTTCAGGGTGTCTTCACTGCCCCTTAATGAGGTAAACTCGATAAGCCGTTGTTTATCAATCGATGAAAGCGGAAGCGATTTTACATGCTCCCGAAAACCAACATAATTCTTTTCATATAAAAACTTCCTTAATATAGAGGCTCTTTCCTCCGTACCTAGAATGCTTAAGAAAAATTCTTGTAAAAAGCCGATATGTCCAATGGAAATCTTGAATTCCATAAGGCCTGCCGCCTTTAATACATCCGCAAGCAGCGCAATCATTTCAGCATCGGCACTTATTGACTTATTTCCTATACACTCAATACCAATCTGTTCGAATTCAGCCGGCCTGCCTCCTTCACGCTGCTGGGCCCGATATACATTCGCGGAATAGGCCAGGCGAAGCGGAATTTGCTGTTTTAACAGTTTGGATGCTGCGACCCTTGCAATGGGTGCTGTCATATCGGGACGCAATACGAGCGTATGTCCCTGAGAATCGAGAAGTTTAAACAACTGTTGATCTAAAATTGCCGAAGCCTCGCCAATTGTTTCATAATATTCCAATGCAGGCGTTTCAATAAATTGATAACCCCACTTCTTGATTTCCTCACTCATTTTATTTCTTGCCGACACTTTCGTTTCATAAAGCACCGGCAATGTATCTCTCATGCCTAACGGTTTCTCAAACATAAATGGCTTTGTCACAACTGCACATCCTTTTGAAATTTGATTACTATATATATCCAATCGGTCTGCCTTAAGCAAAAACCAATGTCATTTCCTTTATTCCTTTTTGTATATACCTTTATCTTTCCAAGATTGCACGCTTAAATCCTAATTTCAGATAACATATAAAAATAGTATCAAACAAAATGCCATAATCATATAAATACTCAAAATAATCTATTAAAACACTTTAGTTCGCTAATATGGTAACAAGCTGAAGTTATTAACAGTTTACCCCTGCCCCTACCTCACGTCAAGGAAAAGCTGCCAAATTCCATACCCCCATTCACATTGCGTACATGGCTATTTCCTCGAACAGAACCTGAACCTTTTTCCCCGGACCCATCCTCCCATCTTTAGCCATTCATTGTTATTAATGTATACCTTTTGGTTTAGCTGTTTTATAATACTTAGGAGTTTGGATATATTAGATTTTTTAGGAGGAAATGGAATTGAAGAGATTTTTTTCGTTTTTTGTGGCGCTTGTCGTTCTTTTTTCGCTGGGTTTAAACGGAACGAAGGGTTTTGCAGCAACTAAGATCAACCAGGATGAGCTTAATGCATACCTTACTGAAGTTAGAATGACGCAAGAAGAATTGGAAGAGTATTTAGCCTATTATGACTTAACATTAAATGAGCTGGAATCGGTAGAAGAGCTGCGTGATACGTTAGGACCTACCGTCACTTCTGAAACTCTACAGAATTTACTTAAAGAATATGAAATGACAGAAGCTGAACTTACGGAATTATTAATAGATTATGGCGAACTGGAAGAAGGAGATTCCATCATCGATACCTTCCACTTCATTTACGACATAGAAGATATTATCGATTTAGAAATGGATTACGATGATGAAGAGCTGGAATATGACGATGAAGAGATCATCGATTTATTGGATGGACTTTTTACTGAGATCGGTCTTACAGATGAGGAACTCGACAAATTCATGAACCATCTTTTACCTATCGTCGAAGACCCGACTTTTGAAGATCGTTTAATGGCCATTTCAGATAGGATGGACAAACTCGAGTATTTCGAAACAATTGATGAATTGTCTCCAGAACAAGTAGCGGAATTGCTTTCTATATATAATGATCTGCAAAGCTTGCTGCAAATTCAATTCAAATTCGCCTTAATTCAGGACGGTGTCACTAAAAATCTATCACTTGAAGCTTTATTCCAGCTAAAAGAATTGACGAATGCTAGTTTACTAGTTTCCATTTACGATTTAAGCGGCAACCTTTTGCTCGACTTTATATTGACAGGTGAAATGATTGGTTCCGATTTAGTGAAAGAAACCGGTAATGACATTAAACAGTCCACTGAGGTCATTTCAAAAGTCGTAGATGTAAAAAAAGAAAAGAAGAAACCCGCACATAAAACGGAAAAGGGCGGATTGCTTCCTAAAACGGCTGGTAATTACCTATTCGAAACTTTAATCGGTTTAGTGTTGATGGGTATTGCCTTTGGTTTAATTAGAAAAGCGAGACTTGCTAATTAAGATGAGCGCAAATAGGCAATCCAAGCATAAGAAAAAATGGTTACTTATCACTGCTGCTTGCTTTTTATCCTTAGGTTTTTATTTTACAACGACAAACGCCTATACACTATTGAAAGGCTATGCCATATATAAATGGAATAAGCATGAAACAACCGATGGGGCTGAGGTGAACGAGGCTACGGCTAAGATCCACGAGCCGAAGGCGCAAGCAGATATTCCCGACGGGGTTGAACTATATGATAAGCAACCGGAGACAGGTGATTTGATGGGGGAGCTTTATATTCCAAAAATTGAAGCAACACTCCCAATTTATCACGGAACCGACGAAGATGAGCTCGAAAAGGGTGTCGGCCATTATGCAGGTTCGGTTCTACCCGGTGAAAAGGATAATTCCGTTTTATCTGGTCATCGAGATACCATTTTTAGAGAGCTGGGTGAAGTCGGTCAAGGAGACTTGCTGATTGCCAAAACAGAAGCTGGTACGTTTACATATAAAGTGAGGAAGGTACGTATTGTCGATGCTGATGACCGTACCGTAATCGTTCCCAAGCCTAAAGCCACACTTACAGTAACAACTTGCTATCCTTTTTCATATATTGGTAGTGCACCAGAACGATACGTATTGGTTGCCGATTTATTGAAAACGGAAATAGCTAAATGAGATATGGGGACTGAAGTCATTCAGTCCTCTCTTCATTCATCATAAAAAGATGGTAGGAGGGCCAGTTTGATTATGGATAAACAAGCTCAGGAGAAGTTTTTCCAAATATTGAAAGACACTTATGAAACGACAGTGCACAAGGAAAATATATCGATCAACGAAGTCATTGATCATCTAAAGAATGAACTGACTCCACTATACCCAAAATGCCATTAAAAAAGGACGTGCCGCATAAATGGGCAAGTCCTTTTTTCATATGGAAGTTTGCTGATCCCTCTCAAGCATTTCCTCTTTGGTATAGATGATTTTCATTGGATTTCCGCCGACAAAAGCTCCCTCTGGAACATCCTTATGGACAAGTGTCCCCGCAGAAACAATCGCTCCATTACCGATTGTAAGTCCTGGAAGAATCGTAGAATTGGCTCCAATCAATACTTCATCTCCAATGACTACCTCTCCTAAACGGTATTCTTGAATTAAATATTCATGAGCAAGAATCGTCGTATTATAGCCAATGACTGTATTCATTCCCACGGATATTTTTTCAGGAAACATCACATCCGGCATGACCATCAAGGCAAAGGAAGTATGCTTTCCGACTTTCATATGTAAAAAAGTCCTATAAAGCCAATTCTTCATACCTAGAAAAGGTGTATAACGCGCAAGCTGAATCACCACAAAGTTCTTTACGACTTTCCAGAATGGAACGGTCTTATACACATGCCATAGTGAATTAGCCCCTTCAACTGGATAGCGGGTCGTGCGTCTCATCTTCTAGCCTCTGTGAGCTTTTCAACCTCAACGATATTTAATAAATCAGCCATTTGCTCAAGCATATAATCAGGATGATAACTTTCCAAAAATTCTCGGCCTTTAATGGACCATGAAACACCTGCCGTTTTTGTACCTGTATTTTTCCCACCGAGAATATCATGATAACTGTCGCCAATCATGATCGCTTCTTCGGGCACCGAACCGAGTTGATCTAAAGCTTTTAACAATGGCTCTGGGTCTGGCTTTGCATTTTCCACTTCATCCAGCGTGACCACCACTTCAAAGAATTGATCCAGTTTGCTTAAACTCAGGCCCTTTTCAACGACATCACGCTTCTTTGTCGTAACGACTGCCAATTTATAGCCGCTCTGCTTCAATGTTTGAACGGTTTCGAACACCCCGTCAAATTGTGTGACAAGCAAATCATGGTTCCGCCAATTATGCTCCCGATAATAAGCAATCATTTCATCCACTCGTTTCGGATCAATGGACGAAAAAGTATCAACCAAAGTCGGTCCGATGAATGGAATGATATCTTCCCGATTGAACTTTCCAGGACAAAAGTGGTTTAAAGTTTCTGTAAAAGAGGCGATGATCAATTCATTTGTATTGATCAACGTTCCATCAAGATCAAATAATAATGTAGTTATGTTACTGTTCATAAACAGCTTCCTTTCTATGTACACTGTCAGTCCGATTCCAAATATACGCAACCACCATCGTTAGAACAACAGCAGTGATTAACCGAATTAACAACAACGGCAATACCGGAATCCCCAGTGGTATAAAAATTAGTGTATCTTCTACAACAGCATGACAAGCAACTAAAAAAATGAATGCAATTGTCATATCCTTCTTCGAGACATTATCTTCTTTAGCTGCTTGAATCATTACGCCTGCCCCATATGCCAAACCAAGAGTAAGCCCTGTCACGAAAGGCATGGAAGCATTCGGCTTCATCCCCAGGACTTTCATAAAAGGAGCAAGGGCATTGGAGAAGGCCTCCAGCCATTTTAAATCTTTCATGATTTGAACTACTACCATAAGCGGGATAACGATGACCGCAAGATGGGCAATCCCCGAAAGAGCCTGAATGACCCCATGTAAAAGGATTTCCCCCGCTCCGTTCAACTCAGCAGTCCCGCCGTTAGCCATGCCTTGGGCCATTTCAGACCCGCCCTGCCAAACAAGATTGATGACGACTGCTGACAAAAGCGCCAGCCCGATCCGTACGGTTAAAATGATCCACAGCTTGACACCTGTTTTCATCGCCACACCTGATTCAATCAATAAATTATGTGAAAAAGATAGCATCATAGCGATAATAAATACTTCTTTCACAGTCCAATCAAGCGTTAATATGCCTGCAATCCCTGCATATAAATTCAGGAAATTCCCTAACACGAGCGGTATGGCAGCATCCCCTGGAAGACCGATGAGATTCATTAAAGGAGCTATCAAATTAATGATCCATGGCAATACAGGCGTGTATTGAAGCACAGTAACGATCAGAGTAACTGGAAATATCACTTTTCCCAAAGACCAGGTTGTATTCAAGCCAGAAAGAAGTCCCTTTTTAAGCGAATCTACTATCACTATGCCCTCTCCCTTTACACATATTCCCTATGCATCTAAATATCTTTTGTCTGCCTGCCCACTGACCCTTCTATAGACCATTAAGGCAATGGCTACAATTACTAACACAATGGAGATCACTTGTGCGATGCGCAGCGATTCCGTCAGCATCAAACTATCCGTCCGCAATCCCTCAATGTAAAAGCGGCCGATGGAATACCATAATACATATGTTAAAAATAGCTCACCCCTGCGTAAGTTCACTTTCCGTAAACTTAAGAGGATGATTACACCGATGAGATTCCAAATCGATTCATACAAAAAGGTTGGGTGATAATAAGTACCGTTTATGTACATTTGATTAATGATGAATTCAGGCAAGTGCATATTTTCAAGGAATGACCTTGTTATTTCGCCTCCATGCGCTTCCTGATTCATGAAATTACCCCACCGGCCAATCGCCTGCCCTAACAATAAGCTCGGTGCCGCAATATCCACCAGCTTCCAAAATGAGACTTTTTTGACCTTGGCAAAAACAATAACGGTCAACACCGATCCAATCAGCGCTCCGTGTATGGCAATTCCGCCATTCCATATTTTTATGATATCCCCTGGGTTTTGTGAATAGTACTCCCACTGGAATATGACATAATAAATACGTGCACAAATGATTGCGATAGGGACGGCAAACAAAATCAAATCCGTAAATATTTCCTTATCAAGACCTCTTCGCTCACATTCCCTTAAAGCAATAATAAGACCAAGTAACACACCGAAACCGATGATCAGTCCATACCAGTGCACCTGAATAGGACCAAGATCAATAGCGATCGGATTCAGTGGCTGTATTCCCTGTTCCATATTGTCCCCTCTTTTCCTTTATACCTTTTAAAATTCATCATGCTCCGGATCTGCAATCGCATGATTCAAGCGATCAGAAAACTGTTCTGCAGCATTTACTCCCATTCGTTTCAGGCGATAATTCATCGCTGCCACTTCAATAATAACAGCCAAATTTCGACCAGGACGAACGGGCACGGTAATCTTCGTCACTTCCGTATCGATGATTTTCATTTTTTCTTCATCGAGACCAACCCGGTCATATTGCTTGTTTTTTTCCCAAAGTTCCAGACTGATGACGATTGAAATCTTTTTATTACTACGGACTGCACCTGCTCCGAATAGAGTCATTACATTTATGATTCCCAATCCTCTTATTTCAAGAAGGTGTTCAATCAAATCGGGTGCATTCCCAACCAGCGTATCTTGATCTTCCTGGCGGATTTCGACGCAATCATCAGCAACTAGACGATGACCCCGTTTCACTAATTCAAGAGCTGTCTCACTTTTACCAACACCGCTTTTCCCGGTAATCAACACACCTAATCCATAAATATCCACCAATACACCATGAACAGCTGTGGTTGGTGCCAATCTACTTTCAAGGAAATTGGTCAGACGGCTGTATAAACGTGTTGTCTTCATATTAGATCTCATCACAGGAACGGATTCCCGCTCTGAAGCTTCAATCAACTCTATAGGCACTTCTTGTCCACGCGTAATGATGATGCCTGGAGTAAAGTCCCTGCATAACTCTTCCATCCTCTGTATTCGATCTGGTTCATTCAGCCGATTAAAAAAGGACATCTCCGTCATACCTATAAGCTGTACTCGATCCGCGGGATAATAATCAAAAAAACCGGCTATTTCAAGTCCTGGACGAGATAAATCACTTGTGACAATTGGCCGGTTAATTCCTTCTTCCCCACTGATAAGTTCTAGACCGAACGCTTCTACTATATCTTTTGTACGGACTTTTGCCATATATCTTTCCTCCTTTAGGAGCGATGCTATTTTTTAGAGATACTTTTTCTATTTTAGCATTTTTCTGTTAATAACCAAACAAAGCATTATCGATTTATTGTTTTTTTATTCACTCACCCGGATGATGGCAGCGGGAAGGTCCCCGTGTATAGGAAAGAGATGAGAGGAACATACCTGCTGCTTCCGCTCGTATGATTACAATGTAAAAGAAAGCCCTCCAGTTATATTTGCGGGTTTAACCTGTAGAGGGTTTGTAACATTTGAATGTTCTTTTCCATTCCAGGCACTCGCTTTCCGCGAACGGTCCAGGAGCATTCTCGGCTCTCTTTGCGCTTGCGGGGTCTTCCTTGGACACGTATTCCTAAGCGGGAGTCTCGTACCTTCCGTTACCATCGAACTTTTCTGAAGAGATTGGCTTTTTTTCGTGGTATTGAGAATCTTGGGTCAATCTCATTTCGGAGACGTTCTGATAAGCACACGTTTCTTTTCAAGCAATTTTCTTTTCAAATTTGTATATATTCGCATTCGCCTTCACATGTGTGGAATCAACGAAAGCGTGTAGGCAAAAGGGTTCTATCTAAATGTTAACGTACAAAACAGTTTACTCACTATTCCATGCACTTCAGACCGAAATTTTTTTTTGGAAACACATAGAAACAATTGAGCGCGTATTCGCAAATGCAAAAGAAAGCATGGTATGCGTTGGACAACGTTAGGGGGACTTAAAAATTGTCGATGCAGGAAAAGGGTTTTGGAATGAGAGCATTCCAAAACCCTTTTGTCTAAAAACTGAGCCCGCCAGTTAATATGGCGGGCTTTCTTTTTCTTCAGGAAACCGTTATCGCCGCAGTCTTGGTTTCTGCAAAAACATGAAGCACAGGAACCTCTTCTTTAACCGTCTTAAACTTAAGAACCTTTTGAACCACATCACTCTTCTCTTCGATGATGGTCATCCCTTCCAAACTTACGTTAAAACTTCCTAAATTAGATTTCAACTCTCCCTCAATGGCCTTACCAGGGGGCAGGATCAGCTTAACTTTTCCAGTAATGGACCTCGCATGTATAGAGTCACAATCCATCCCAAAATTCGAACAGACGATTTCACCGTTAAAGGTTTGGACATCCAGTTTCTTGAAGTACCCAGCGGCATTAATGGCTCCATTCAGAGTTTCGGCTTCCAAGTCATTAAAGTTTGTATCTGAAATGGTGATCATCCCGTTACCCGTTTCGAGCTCACACGAATCGCCTTTTCCTTGCATGATATGAATGGCACCATTCGCGGTTTTTGCTTTAAGGTTCTCTGATTTCAATGACTCAGTCGTTATGGCACCATTGAACAGTCTTACTTGAATGTCCTCATATTCCTTCCTTGGAATGTACATGATCGTATCGACTTTAATGGCTTTTTCCCGAACCTTGAACTTCATCTTTCCATCTTCAATCGAAAATTCAACTTCTTCTAAAAAGTTTTTTCTCGCTTCTTCTATATCTTCCACCCGGTATACCTTAGCATGGCATTCAACCCGAACATCCTTCTGATCCCATGTAGCAATTTTTACTTTCCCATTGGCTATATCTACATCAACTTCATTGAGGAAATCATAATCATGCTGGAAAATATGACTGACTTCCACAGATTTCCCGAAATTGAAATCAAGGTCTGTTTCTTTTATTTTCTTAAAAGCACTTTCAACGAAATCAATAATCTTTTCCTTCGATGACTGGATATTCTTCTTAAACGTATCCTGAGTACTTCCTTCGCTTTTCTTATCCACGACAACCGTCGATAATTCATTTTGTAGTTTCTGCTCTTTAGCTTCACTTTCCTGACTAGCTTTTTCTAAATCTTCTAAAAGGCCCATGGCTTCGTCCGCTGTTAACTTGCCATCTTGAATCATTTCTAAAATCTTCTTTCTTTCCTCCTGCATGAACATTCCTCGCTTTCTTCTATCATGTTATTCATACATACGCCTAGATATCTAAAAAGTTTCATAAATGCCGTTTTTCCCATCATTCGACAAAGTAATATGACAAAATCTGAAAAGGAAAAAGTATAATTTCCCCGGAAATATCTTGTTTATGCAGTATTTAATCAATTGATTGATTAATTTCACACTGTCATTTTTCTACAAAAAAACAAGCCCGCAGGCTTGTTCTATTAAGCATGTTCATGCTCCTGTTCTTTTTCTTCAATCCAATTTTCCATGCGAATTTGATCACGTGTAAGTACAGGTTTTAAATATTTACCCGTGTATGATTCGGAAACTTCACATATTTTTTCTGGTGTTCCATAAGTGACGATCGTTCCACCCTTATCTCCGCCTTCTGGACCTAGATCAATAATATGGTCCGCCGTCTTAATGACATCCAGATTATGCTCAATCACTAAAACGGTATCCCCATTATCAACCAGCCGCTGCAGGACTTCGAGCAACCTTGCTATATCATGGACATGAAGTCCTGTTGTCGGTTCATCCAATATATAAAAGGAGCGACCAGTGGAACGGCGATGCAATTCAGAAGCGAGTTTCACCCTTTGCGCTTCACCGCCTGATAAAGTGGTAGCTGGCTGTCCAAGCTTGATATATCCCAAGCCAACGTCAAAAATCGTTTGTAGCTTCCGTTTGATTTTCGGGATATTCTCAAAGAAGCTAACACCTTCCTCAACTGTCATATCAAGAATGTTGGAAATGTTTTTCCCTTTATATTTCACTTCAAGCGTTTCCCGGTTATAACGTTTCCCATGACAGATTTCACATGGTACATAGACATCAGGAAGGAAATGCATTTCAATCTTGATAATGCCATCACCACGGCATGCTTCACAGCGACCGCCCTTCACATTGAAGCTGAACCGTCCTTTTTTATAACCGCGTATCTTTGCTTCATTCGTTGAAGCAAAAACGTCACGAACATCATCGAATACCCCTGTATAGGTAGCTGGATTTGATCGAGGGGTTCTACCTATCGGTGATTGGTCAATATCAATGACTTTGTCTAAGTGTTCAATCCCTTTAATCTCACGAAAGTCCCCAGGTCTAGATTTTGCCCGGTTCAGTTTTTGAGCCAATGACTTATGGAGAATCTCATTCACCAATGTACTTTTCCCTGACCCCGAGACCCCAGTAACAGCTGTAAAGACTCCAAGAGGGAATTTCACATTAACGTTTTTCAAATTATTTTCCTTGGCACCTTTTATTTCAATGACACGGCCATCATTTTTCCGGCGTTCCAAAGGCAATGGAATGAACTTCTTCCCTGCTAAATATTGACCCGTTAATGATTTAGGATTATTCATGACCTCTTCCGGTGTACCAGCGGCCACTATTTCCCCTCCATGGGCACCTGCTCCAGGACCCACATCGATCAAATAATCGGCTGCAAGCATCGTATCTTCATCATGTTCGACGACAATAAGGGTGTTACCGATCTCGCGCATATTTTTCAGCGTTTCAATTAATCGATCGTTATCACGCTGATGCAGCCCAATTGAAGGTTCATCTAAAATGTACAGGACTCCCGTCAATCGGGAACCGATCTGCGTTGCCAATCGTATACGCTGCGCTTCGCCTCCTGATAATGTTCCAGCTGCCCTGCTTAACGTCAAATATTCCAAGCCTACATTAGCCAGGAAACCGAGCCGCTCGCGAATTTCACGTAAAATCAATCTCGCAATTGCAGCTTCCTTTTCCGTCAAGTCAAGCTCATCGAAAAATACTAACGCATCTTCCACTGATAAAGCGGTCGTTTCACTTATATGGACACCTTGGATGAGCACAGAAAGACTCTCTTTTTTCAATCGATGACCCTTACAGGTTGGACAGTGATGTTCTGACATATATTTCTGCATTTGCTCGCGGATATAGTCTGAACTCGTCTCCTTGAAGCGCCTTTCGATATTTCTTAAAACTCCTTCAAAAGGAATATATCCTTCTTGCACTCTTCCAAAATCATTTTTATAACGGAAATATATCTTATCCTTGCCTGAACCAAGCAAGACCTTCTCCATCTTCTCTTCCGGTAAATCCTTAACGGGCACATCCATATCTATCCCATAATGATTGGCTACCGCTTCAAGAAGCTGAGGATAATATTGTGAGCTTGTCGGCTCCCATGGTGCAATCGCATTTTGACGGAGGCTCAACTCCTTATCCGGTATGACCAGATCTCGGTCCACTTCAAGCCTTGCTCCCAAGCCATCACAATCCGGACAGGCTCCAAAAGGGCTATTGAAGGAGAACATTCTTGGCTCTAACTCTTCAATCGAAAAGCCGCAGTATGGGCACGCATGATGTTCACTGAACAGCAATTCTTCTTCACCCATAACGTCAATGATGACTTTTCCTTCGCCAAGCTTCAGAGCACTTTCCAATGAATCTGCAAGCCTTGCCATGACCCCCTCTTTAATGACAATCCGGTCTATAATGACTTCAATTGAATGTTTTTTATTCTTTTCGAGAGTGATCTCTTCACTAAGATCATGCATTTCCCCGTTCACACGGATGCGGACATATCCTTGTTTCTTAACTTCCTCCAAAACTTTTGCATGTGTCCCTTTTCTGCCTGAGACAAGCGGTGCCAATACCTGAAGCTTGGTACGCTCAGGGTAATCCAAAATGCGGTCCACCATTTGCTCAATCGTTTGGGAGGTAATCTCTATATGATGGATCGGACATGTCGGCCTGCCGACCCGTGCATATAACAGCCTTAAATAATCATAGATTTCCGTAACAGTCCCTACGGTTGAACGAGGATTTCGACTGGTCGTTTTCTGGTCTATGGAAATGGCTGGTGACAAACCTTCAATTGCATCGACATCCGGTTTATCCACTTGACCTAAAAATTGACGCGCATAAGCGGACAGTGATTCTACATAACGTCTTTGCCCTTCTGCATAAATCGTATCAAAAGCCAAGGAAGACTTTCCGGATCCGGACAATCCAGTTAGAACGACAAGTTTGTCTCTCGGTATCGTGATATCGATATTCTTTAAATTATTGGCCCTGGCGCCTTTTATCACAATCTTATCCATTGCCATGTTTCGTCACCCTTCCGCTTTTAACTCTAGTATTAAATCACGCAGCTCGGCAGCTCGCTCGAAGTCCAGTGCCTTTGCCGCTTCCTTCATTTCTTTTTCCATGCTTGCCATCACTTTCATACGCTCTTTTTTAGGAAGCTTGGCGAGGCTTGGTGCAAGATCCTTTTTGTACGCTTCTCCTTCTTCCGCTACATGAGTAGCCTTTATGGAGTCTCGGATATCTTTTTGAATGGTTTGCGGCAGTATTCCATGCTCATTATTATAATTTTCTTGAATTACACGGCGCCGTTTCGTTTCATTAATGGCAAGTTCCATCGAATTCGTGATGCGGTCTGCATACATGATGACGTGACCGTTGGCATTACGGGCGGCACGGCCCATCGTTTGAATTAGCGATCTTTCTGAGCGAAGGAATCCTTCTTTATCGGCATCCAGAATGGTCACTAATGAAACTTCCGGAATATCCAATCCTTCACGTAAAAGATTGATTCCAACCAATACATCATATTTGCCCATTCGCAGCTCCCGGATGATTTCTATCCTTTCGAGGGTTTTCACTTCCGAATGAAGGTACTGGACCTTGATGCCTATTTCCTTTAAATAATCAGTTAAGTCTTCAGACATCTTTTTCGTTAATGTCGTAATGAGGACACGTTCGTTCTTTTTGACCCGATCCTGTATTTCACCAATCAAGTCATCTATCTGCCCTTCAATTGGCCGTACTTCAATCGTTGGATCCAGCAAGCCGGTAGGACGGATAATCTGCTGAACCATTTCTGGTGTATGCTCAAGTTCATATAGTCCCGGAGTTGCCGAAACGAATATCGATTGATGGACCTTTTTTTCAAATTCTTCAAATCTTAGCGGACGGTTATCTTTTGCAGACGGCAGACGGAAGCCATGATCGACGAGTACTTGCTTACGTGCCTGATCTCCATTGAACATGCCCCTGATTTGCGAAAGGGTTACGTGCGATTCATCCACGACCAGCAGAAAGTCTTCAGGAAAATAATCCATTAACGTGTACGGCGTCGCACCTGCCGGACGAAGCGTTAAATGTCGGGAATAATTCTCGATCCCTGAACAAAAGCCCATTTCCCGCATCATTTCCAAATCATATCGGGTCCGTTGCTCCAAGCGCTGGGCTTCAAGCAATTTTTCATCTTCCCTTAATTCCGTCAATCGTTCTTCCAGTTCAATCTCGATATTTTGGATGGCTACCCTCATTTTCTCTTCGCGGGTTACGAAATGGGAAGCCGGAAAAATGGCAATATGTTCGCGTTCACCGGTGATTTCACCAGTAAGGGCATCGACTTCGCGGATACGGTCAATCTCATCCCCGAAAAACTCGACCCGTACGCAATGTTCATCGCGGGAGGCCGGAAAGATTTCGACCACGTCGCCGCGAACGCGGAAAGTCCCCCGTTGAAAGGCAATATCATTTCGTTCATATTGAATATCCACAAGTCTGTGCAGCAATGCATTTCGTTCTATTTCCATGCCAGTTCGGAGAGAAACGACCATCTCCCGGTACTCTTCAGGGGAACCCAGACCATAAATGCACGATACACTGGCAATGATGATGACATCTTTCCTTTCGAACAAAGATGAAGTTGCCGAGTGACGCAGTTTATCGATCTCATCATTGATGCTTGCATCTTTTTCGATGAATGTATCAGTGGATGGAACATAAGCCTCTGGCTGATAGTAATCATAATAGCTAACGAAGTATTCGACGGCATTATTAGGGAAAAACTCTTTGAACTCACTGTAAAGTTGCCCTGCCAACGTTTTATTGTGGGCGATGACAAGAGTCGGTTTATTGATTTGCTGAATCACATTGGAAACGGTGAAAGTTTTCCCTGTCCCCGTCGCCCCCAATAATGTCTGCATTTCCTTTCCTTCTTTAATGCCATCGACAAGCATTTCAATTGCTGCAGGTTGATCCCCTTGAGGAGAGTATTTTGAGACTAACTCAAATTTATCCTTCACCAAGCATAGCCTCCTATTGAAATATTTTTATATAAAAAACGGGACATGACCATATCCCTTCTATTTATTCCGGTTTATGAATGTATATATACACATTCTACCACAATAGCCTCAAAACAAACCAGCAAAAAGCGAACATCCATTCTGTTTTTAGGATATGGACTCTATGGGCGTCGGAGTGTAAATGCAAGTTGAGTACAAAAAAAGCACCTTTGATGTCAGGCGCTCTTGGATGTTCGTTTCATCATTCTTTTTGATAACCAAAATCCCACTGTCAGGGATAATGCATCAACGATGATCAATAAATTTGTATGCGTATAACCTTTATATGCAGACGCTGTAATCAGGGCAACAGTTAAAACAAGTCCCACGACATTGTTATAGGTAACCCTTGAAAATAACATGACAAGTAGACAAGGAAGGAAAAGGGCAGAAAGAATTTTAATCATTTTTTCATCTCCTTTATAAGAGAAAAATAGAGTAGTTTCAGTTTAAATGATTATGAAGTTTTTTGCCAATCTATTTCCTGCTTGATTTCATATCTTCTTCAGAAGAACGTTCCAGCCATTCACTCAATTATTCCCATAAAAAAAGGAAGCCAACCCTTTTAAAAGGAGTAGCTTCTTTTTTTGACCAATCAATATGGATCTGCTTCATGTCCTTTTTTTGCTGCATCCTCTGGGTTATCCGTTCCACCTAGAGGTTTTGAAGAATTCGTATGTTCAGAAGCTGAAGCTAGTCCCTCTTTTAGTCTGCGGCCATATTCTTCATCAGCCTCTGCAGCAAGAGCTATCATTTTTTCTTGAATGCGTGGGTCTGCCGGAGCTAATGCCGAGACTAAATTGGAGATTAAATCATCTCTCTCCCAATCTTCAAATTCACGATATGTTTCACCAGCCTGTTTCGTATTGCTTTGGCGATCAATTGTTTCACGGACCAGTTTTCCTTCTACAATTGGTGTATGCTCTTTACCCGTTTGCTCGGCTTCCTTCAACCCGCCTACAGTTGATGGCTCATAGTTGATGTGAGGGCTTTGATTCCCTCTGCCAACTTCATATTGCATCTGGCCGCCAGTCTGATTCGTGGCTGTTGGTTTCTTTGGAGCATTAATCGGCAATTGCAGATAATTCGCTCCAACTCGGTGACGTTGTGTATCAGAATAAGAGAATGTACGTCCCTGTAACATCTTGTCATCCGAGAAGTCCAGTCCGTCCACCAAGACGCCCGTACCGAATGCAGCCTGTTCGACTTCAGTGAAATAGTCTTCCGGATTTTTATTCAGTACCATCGTACCAACATGCAGCCATGGGAACTCATCTTTCGGCCAGATCTTCGTATCATCCAGCGGATCAAAATCCAACTCAGGATGATCATCATCACTGATGATTTGTACGTTTAAATCCCATTCCGGATATTCCCCACGTTCAATCGCTTCATATAAGTCCTGTGTGGCATGATTGAAATTCGTAGCTTGAATTTCATTGGCCTCTTTCTGTGTCAAGTTCTTGATCCCTTGTTTCGGTTCCCAGTGATACTTGACAAGTACGGCTTTGCCTTCTTCATTCACCCATTTATAAGTATTGACGCCCGACCCTTGCATCATTCGGTAATTGGCTGGAATGCCCCAAGGGGAGAATACAAATGTGACCATATGAAATGTTTCCGGTGAGCTGGAGCAAAAATCGAAAATCCTTCTGCCATCCTGGATATTCGTGACCGGATCCGGTTTGAAGGCATGAATCAAATCAGGGAATTTCATGGCATCCCTGATAAAGAAAATTTTCAGGTTATTCCCCACAAGATCCCAGTTTCCATCTTCCGTATAAAATTTAACGGCAAATCCCCTGGGGTCACGTAGCGTTTCCGGGGATGTCCCTCCATGGATTACAGATGAAAATCTAACGAATACCGGTGTTTTTTTACCTTCTTCCTGAAAGACTTTCGCTCTCGTATATTTTGAAATCGGCTCGTCCCCCGCTTTACCAGTCGGAACAAAGTAACCATGGGCACCCGCACCACGGGCATGCACGACCCGTTCCGGAATGCGCTCCCTATCGAAGTGACTGATCTTTTCCAGGAAGTCATAGTTCTCCAATGTACTTGGTCCTCTGTTCCCCACAGTTCGAATGCTCTGGTTGTTCGTTACAGGGTGCCCTTGCCTGTTCGTTAATGTTTCATTAGATTCATCATTTGTTTTTTTGGATTTATTGGACAAAAAATCCCTCCTCTGTTAATAAAAGCCATAACACTACTTTACTTTCCCCAATTCCCTATATTTAACTCTCCAAACTTCATATTTACATACCATTCATCAAATGAGTGCTTTTTTCCTATAGGAGAATGAGGATATTTTCATACACCCTACTAAGTTTCATAATTAGGATGAAAAGCCTTTGAATGAGCATACCCATTTTTGTATAAGTCAACAGGACGCCATTATAATGAAGTAAGGACAAAAAAAATTCAAAAGCGAGGTACCCTCATTGGACGAATCAGTATTAGGAAGACTTAGCAGGATGATGACTGGAAAAGCTAGTCGCTGGGTTGTCATTGCTGTATGGCTAATTGCAGCAATACTATTAACACTCACATTGCCTGACGTAAAGGATCGAACAGCAAATAATGCCGCGGATTTGCCTGCAGACTCAGCTTCTGTTGTGGCTGATGAACTTATTAAAGAAAAGTTCCCCAATTCGTCAGGGATACCAGCCTTACTGACATGGCATCGGGAAGGCGGACTGACAGAAGCCGACTTGGCTGAAATCCAGTACCTTTCCAAAGAGCTGACAGATAATCCACTGAATCAGCAATCTTTTTTACCACCGCTTCATGAAATCCCGTTGCCCGCTCTGCAAGGGTCTGTTTCAGAAGATGGCATGACTTTCGTACAGCCGCTCTTCTTTAAAGAAAAGACCGAGACTGCCATTCTGGAAAAAAATCTTGAAAGCATTAATGAAATCGTTTCAGAACGCATTGGAACAGACCCGTTCAAAGTCCCGATAGATTCAGATCATTTATCCCTTCGTGTAACAGGCCCTGTAGGGATATCCGTCGATGCAACGGGATTATTTTCAGGTGCTGATTTCCAATTGCTTTTAGCAACCGTAATACTTGTACTTGTCGTCTTATTACTCATTTACCGTTCCCCGCTTTTAGCCATCATTCCTCTAATCGGAGTAGGCTTCGCCTATCTGGTCACAAGTCCGATTCTTGGATTCATGGCAGACCATGGTTGGATCACTGTCGATTCACAAGCCATTTCAATCATGACCGTATTATTATTCGGTGCTGGAACGGATTATTGTCTATTTTTAATTTCTCACTTCAGAAGTGAATTAAGGAATCATGAAAGTAAACGGGAAGCAATGATTGCCGCATTTAAAGATTCGTCCGGCGCAATTGCGATGAGCGGCCTTACGATCGTCATCTCCCTATTAACATTGCTTGTAGCGAAATACGGAGCTTATCACCGGTTCGCCGTACCCTTTGCCTTGTCCATTTTAATCATGATGGTGGCAGCTTTAACACTTGTACCGGCATTGCTTTCTGTATTTGGGCGGGCTTCCTTCTACCCGGTTGTTCCGCGCACACCGGAAATGGAAGAAGCACGGGCTAAGAAAAAAGGGAAAACCGTTAAAAGGCATAAAGAAACAGGCCGCATTGGTAATTGGATTGGTCATATTGTCACAACCAAACCATGGACTGTCATTCTTGCATGTTTGATCATCTTTAGTGTTTTAGCTGGATATTCTTCGCAAATAAAATATTCTTATGATATTCTCTCTTCATTCCCTGAAGATATGAACTCCCGAGAAGGCTATGCCGTCATTTCCGACTCGTACTCACCAGGTGAACTGGCGCCAGTCACAGTGGTTGCCGATACAGATGGTAAGGATATTGATTTAGCGGCATCATTAAAAGAGATGAAAATCGTTGAAAGTGTTGCAGATCCCGTTAATAGTAAATCCAATAAAGATCTGCAGTCATATGAAGTCACATTCAATATAAACCCTTATGATATTGAGGCCATTGATTCTATTCCGGACATTCGCACCATAGCGGAGAAAGAATTAAAAGCGGCCAATGTCACTTCCGTTGGTGAAAAGGTATGGATTGGCGGGCAAACTGCAACTCAATTTGATAAAAGGAATACTGTAAAAGCCGATGAATTCATGATTATCCCGATTATCATCGTCTTGATTTCCTTGCTTCTTTTAGCCTACTTACGATCTATAACAGCCATGGTTTATTTAATGGGAACTGTGATTCTCTCTTTCTTTGCAGCCATGGGCTTAGGCTGGATAATCTTGCACCACTTCATGGGAGTGGATGCCATCGAAGGGACAATTCCACTATATTCATTCGTGTTCCTCGTTGCATTAGGAGAAGATTATAATATTTTCATGGTTTCGAGCATTTGGCGGAAGAAAAAGACGAGGCCAATCAAGCAGGCCATTAAAGAAGGAGTTGCCGAAACTAGCGGTGTCATCACATCAGCCGGAATCATCTTAGCGGCCACCTTTTCCGTTCTTGCTACACTGCCGATTCAAGTATTGGTTCAATTCGGACTGATTACTGCTTTAGGTGTGTTAATGGACACTTTCATCGTCCGTCCATTCCTGGTTCCTGCAATTACCGCGCTCCTTGGCCGTCGTGCCTTTTGGCCAAGTAAAGCCAAACACCATGAAGAGAATGAACATGCCAATTATTAAAGAGGGTTAGACTTTCCCTTTTCCTAAAAACCCTGTGCCCCTATGAAGCACAGGGTTTTTACATGTTTTCTAAATTTAGGGAAAAAACCAGTTGACACTATTACTTTCAACTCTTATAATTACATTAAGTTCAAATATCTCAAATTAAAGATATATAAATTCAAGATTAATAATTAGGAGGAATAACCATGACAAATACAAAATGGACAATCGACCCAACTCACAGTGCTATTGAATTTTCTGTAAAACATATGATGATCGCTAAAGTAAAAGGAAGTTTTAATAAATTCGAGGCAAACATTTCAGCAAATCCATTGGATCTAACAACTGCAGATATCGATTTTACCGTAGATGTGGCCAGTATTGACACTCGCAATGCAGACCGGGATAATCACTTGCGTTCAGCTGACTTTTTTGATATAGAAAATAATCCTACATTAACGTTCAAATCAACAAAAATAGTGAAAACGGATGACGATGAATACGATGTAACAGGAAATGTAACTCTTAATGGAATTACACAAGAAGAAACTTTCGCCATCACCTTCGAAGGCCAAGGAAAAGATCCTTGGGGAAATGAAAAAGCAGGATTCAGCGGGAAAGGGAAAATTAAACGCAGTGATTATGGTTTAACGTATAACGCAGCATTAGAAACAGGCGGCGTACTTATCGGGGATCAAATCACTCTTACCATCGAAATTGAAGTAGCTAAAGAAGCGTAACGATTAAAAAGCAGCGATCCGTTTGGATGGCTGCTTCTTTTTTATTCAAGTATTCATTTACCCTATCCTGCTACTGCCTACCGAATTTACGAATTCCTCGTTTTATAAAGTAAATAAATGAAGTATGGTGCCCCGATGCTCGCTGTAAAGACACCAGCAGGTATTTCCAATGGTGAGAATAAGGTCCGTCCAATCAAATCCGCTACCATAACGAGTATTCCACCGAGCAAGGCTGAAGTAGGCAATAACACTCCAAAACTAGAGCCCACCAGCCTTCTAGCCATGTGTGGTGCCATTAATCCGACAAAACCTATGCCACCAGCAAAAGCTGTAGAACCACCAATCAAAGCTGTACTGATCATCAATAATATAAACCGCTGTTTTTGGACGTGTCCACCAAGCCCCGTTGCCAGATCATCGCCAAGCTCCTGTAAATTAATATTTCTAGCATATAGAAAGGCAAGTATAAGAAATAGAATCGTCCATGGAGCCAGCACAGCGATATTATTCCAGGTGGAGTTAGACACAGATCCCGTGATCCAAAGGTTTGCTTGGCTCGCTTGATAGACTGGGCCAAGAATCATCATCATCGTAGTGAGGGCTTTCATTAGAGCCATCACCCCAATCCCTATCAACACAAGCCTTATCGGGGGAACTCCATTTTTCCAGGCTAAGGAATAAACAAGGAATGCCACGACGGTCGCCCCGATGAATGCCGCTAACGGCAGCCAATTGATGCTCACCGTTAAGGAATGATTCTTATCGCTAAAAAAGGCCATGAATCCAACGACCGCCACAGTCGCTCCCCCTGTTATCCCCAAGATATCAGGCGAGGCAAGTGGATTTCGAATCATCCCTTGAAGAATTCCTCCCGCTACAGCAAGACCCATCCCCACCAAGAGAGCAACAATGATTCTAGGCAGGCGAAAGGACTGGATGATTAGACGATCGCTATCCGTTCCCCCTCCGAATAAGACCTGCAATACATTCCATGGATGAATATTCATTTCACCCCATCCAGTACTGATTACAAATACTAAGGAAGTGACCAAAAATAATATAAAAACGACGATCATCGCTTTTTTATCCATTAAGAAAGATATTTTTTCATTAAATAAACGAAAGCTTCTATATGACTTCATCGGCCGCTGAACCCCTTTCTAGCTATGTAAATAAAGAATGGGGTCCCGATTATCGCCGTCATGACTCCGACGGGAACTTCTCGGGGCATCAGAATATACCTGGATATGATATCTGCTGTAATCAAAAGCACCGCCCCGAAAAGTCCGGAGAACGGAATCAACCAACGATGATCGATTCCTACTATAGAACGGGTAAGATGCGGAACGATGATTCCTATAAAACCAATCGGACCCGCAACCGCCACTGATCCTCCAGCGAGCAGGATGATTGCCAGCCCCAGAACCAGCTTAAGGAAAACGATGTTCAGTCCTAGACCTTTTGCAACATCTTCACCCATGGATAACACATTCATTTTTCCGGACATGATCAAAGAAAGACCCCAACCTACAACAAGATAAGGTAGGACGGCAATTAAATTGTCTAAACTTCTGCCGGAAACCGATCCAGCAAGCCAGAACAAAACTTGATCTAATAGTGCCTCATTGGAAACAAGTAGACCTTGTGTAAGTGAAGCTACCATGGCCGTCATGGCTGCACCAGCCAAAGTCAGCTTCATCGGTGTCAAGCCGCCGCGTCCCATGCTTCCAATCATATATATGCTTATCGCGGCTATGGCTGCCCCTATGAAAGACAGCCAAGTGAATACTTGAAGGTTGCTTATCCCAAAAACGGTGACCCCAGTGACAACCGCCAATCCCGCCCCTGCGTTGACACCGAATATATCTGGAGAAGCGAGGGGATTTTTAGTTAGCGTTTGCATCAAAACCCCCGAAATGGCCAAACTTGCACCAATTGCCGAAGCGATCAGGGCCCGTGGCAGTCTGACTGATTGAATGACAATGTGTTCATTCGTCCCATTGAAATGGGTAAAAGCATCAATGGCCATTTGCCATGTTGTATCTGTATAACCGTATACAATACTTGAGCACATTAAGAAAAGCAGCAATAGAATGGTAATGAATAGCCCCATCCATTTCTGCCATGTATTTTTTAATAACATATCCAGTTACCTTTCCAATCACGTTTATATATCATTCTTTTATTTAATTGTACTGGCGTTAACAGCGGGATGTCAACGATTTTGAGAATCATTTTCAATTATATATTGACAGATAAGTATATTCATTTTATGATGAGGCTGTTAAGTGCGAATGATTATCATTTGCTCAAAATTGGGAGGGGTACATAAATGTTTAGAATCAAGTCATTATTCACCATTTTTACTATATTTGCAGTCTTCCTTCTTGCAGCTTGCGGAAATTCGGATGATAAAGCAGCAGGAAATAAAACAGATGACAAAAAAGAGGATACAAGCTATACAATCAAGCACGCCATGGGTTCCACTGAATTGAAAAAAGCGCCTAAAAGAGTGGTCGTTCTAACAAATGAAGGCACTGAAGCACTAATTGCTTTAGGAATTAAACCTGTTGGTGCCGTACAATCCTGGCTTGGCGACCCTTGGTACGACCATATTAAAGATGATATGGATGGGGTCGAAGTTGTTGGTGTGGAACATGAAGTAAACTTAGAGAAAATCGCATCACTGAAGCCTGACTTGATTATCGGAAGCAAAATTCGCCAAGAAGCTGTTTATGATAAATTAAGTGCAATCGCCCCTACCGTTTTCTCAGAAACACTTAGAGGAGATTGGAAAGAAAACTTTAAACTATATGCAAAAGCCGTTAACCTTGAAGATAAAGGGAACGACGTAATTGCTGAATTCGATAAACACACAGAAGATCTTAAAGCTAAATTGGGTGATAAGGTAAATCAAGAAGTTTCCGTTGTTCGTTTCATGGCTGGAACTACTCGTATTTATTACACGGATTCATTCTCTGGAGTGATTTTCGATCAATTAGGTTTCAAACGTGCAGAGCAACAGAAGGAACTATTCACTGCAGATAATAAATTAGGTAACCTTGCCATCGAGGTAGGTAAAGAAGTCATCCCTAAAATGGATGGAGATCTTCTCTTCTACTTCACCTACGCTCCTGAAGGCGACAAACAAGCCCTAAGCACAGCAAAAGAATGGACGAATGATCCACTTTGGAAAAACCTTGATGCAGTTAAAAATGGAAAAGCTTATGAGGTTAGCGACGCTACTTGGAATACAGCTGGCGGCGTAATTGCAGCTAATAAAATGCTCGACGATCTAGAAAAAATTATGCTTGAAAAGTAATAACATTGGATTGCGATCCTACTGAAAACGGCCTTTCTCGATATAAGATTCGAGAAAGGCCGTTTTATTTTACATTCACGAACTGCTGCTGTGTCATTTGTGCTTTAACCCGCTTGTCCACTTTCCTTTAATTGATCGTCAACGAACAAGATGCCCAATTCGTAATGCTCCCCGTCAAATAGCGCTCTTTGCACAAACCGGATCTGTTCATTATTATCGATGACCTCAAGCTTGCAATGTGCGCGGTTAATTTGGAGCGCCCTGTATAACTCTTCTTCTTCCCTGACGACGACACCATTTATTTTCGAAATGACCTCGCCTTTAACTAATCCCATTTTATCCGCCGGAGACTGAGGGATAACACCTAAGATCTGGACACCAAGCTTGCTTTTTGAAAAATAAAATGGAAGTTTGGTATCGAATGCTTTTTGGGAATAATGCAGGAATTCACGGCCAAGAATCGCTAATACAGCTGTAATGATTGCCAATGGCGGGTAGAAGTAACCAACAACAGCCAATGCCGTAATCACGAACCCTAAAGCTCCCACCTTTTTACCTTGCGCCCTAATGGCCTGTTCCGGAATCATCCCATGAACTTTTTGCTTAAAGCCGATTAACATGGGCAGCATGATCGGCGACAGGTTTACATCCCCGATTGAAAAAACCGGATACCAATCGAAAGGCGCTGGAAGCTGCCCTCCCGGAATCATGACGAACATTGGAATTAGCCAGATTCGTTGTGAAACATACACACCAATCGGCTGCCCCCTCTTGGATACCTCCAGCTGCGGGGAGACCTTTTTACTTCCATTGCCAACAATCAAAAAACCTTCAGCGATCAGTAATAACCCGATCAATATAACAAGTGCCGGATAGACGGACCGATCCAGTTGATTAAACGCATCCTGAAATACTGGCAGCTGGATATCTCCATCATATAGAAAGAAAAGGATAAAGAAGGTGATTCCCACTGTATAAACGGGTGAAACAAACCTCTTTTTCATGGTCAGTATGGATAAGAAAGTTACCCCGGCCATGACATACACTGCCGCTAAAGGGATGGTGATTCCTGAAGCCAACGTGAGGAAAGAAAGAATGAATCCCCCTATCAATCCTTGAAATAACATTGAACGCAACTCCATGGAAACCCTGTAGATCTTCGTATTAAAATCATGGCGTTCCCGTCTAACGCGGAGATAGCCAATGAATAAACAATAGACAATCGAAACATAAAGCAAAGGATGAAGGAAGATTTTCCCTAACCCTATAAAGCATGCAATCAGCCAATCCGTTGTCAATTTCTTTCCACCATCCTCAAAAGTAATCAAAAGTATGTAAAAATCGTTCTAGTCAGTTACCTCCTATTCTATCAAAAATGTAACCTCCCTGCCTATTAAGATACAGAAAAAGTATCTTTATCTTAAGTTTCCCTTCGATAGCATTCATGCTTGTAGAAGGACGATCAATCAATGGAAAAAAGGCACCGCTCCAAAGGAACAGTACCTTCACTATTATTTCACTAAATAATTCAACGCCGTGCGAAGCTGAATATCATTATCCTCATCCTGAATCTTTTCCAGAATGGCGGTTTCCAGATGTGCCGCCGTTTTAGCGTCAAGTTTACCTGTCACTTTCAGGCCAAATTGTTTTTGGAAAGCTTTTACTGCAATTTCAGTATTCCAATCATAATAACCGTCTTCACGACCCGGTTCAAATCCGAGTCCTTTCAGAATGTTTTGGGCATACTGGATTTGTTCATCATTCATATCCCGTTGCAAGACCTTCTCAACAGCCAGCTGATGGGCATCGAAGTAATCCGGCTGTTTTACATTGATTGTCGGTTCGATCCCTTTTTTGTGGATCCAGTTCCCTGAAGGCGTCAGCCACTTGTATAATGTAAGTTTAATCTTACTCCCATCGCCCATTGGAACAGCTTGCTGTACTGTGCCTTTCCCGAAGGTCTTCTCTCCGACCAATGGGTAGCCTCCCGCCTCTTGCATCGCGCCAGCCAGAATTTCTGAAGCAGAGGCGCTCCCTTTATCCGTCAACACGGCAATAGGATAACTTTTCGCTTTCTTAAGGCTTGTAAAAAACGATTGTGTTTCTCCTGTTCTTTCAGCAATTTGCAAATAGGGTTTATCTTTTGTGATAAACTCGCCAAGAATCGTTTCCACACTAGATAGAAGGCCGCCTGGATTGCCGCGTACATCAATGACCAATCCTTCGATTCCCTTCTTTTCCATCGCCTTCATCTGCTTTTTGAAATCAGTCGCCGTATTTTCCGAGAAAGTGGTTAACTCGATGTAGCCGATTTCTGTTCCTGCCACATCTTTAATTGATGAAAACACGGTATCAAGCGGAATTTCGGCACGCATCATATTGAATTCGAGTGGATTGGAAACCCCCGCACGTTTTATTTCCATTTTGACGGGTGACCCTTTTTCGCCACGGATTTTCAGGCGTGTTTCATACAGATCTAACCCTTCCACGCTTTCACCATTCACCTTAAGGATTTGATCTTTCGGCTTTAAACCAGCTTTTTCAGCAGGCGAGTCTTTGTAAGGAGATACAATTATCACCTTACCATCTTCCATACCAATTTCAGTCCCTATCCCCTCAAAAGAAGAGTCCAAGGTTTCATTGAATTGCTTAGCGGTCTCCTTGTCCATATATACGGAATAGGGATCTTTCAACGCTGACAGCATGCCTTGGATGGCACCTTCCACCAGGTGGGACCCATCCACCTGTTCTACATACTGACTTACGATCAAACCATAAGCTTGTTCCACTTTTGCCCATTCCTTATCTTTCGGTATTGTTTGGCTTTCTTGCTTTGCTTCATTCTTATTCGGGAGGCTTGTCCAATATATGCCCCCCAGTGCTCCAATGACTAGTGACATGATGATGGCTAGAGGAAGTACCCATTTTTTGATCATCTTTATCCCCATTTCTGACCTGATATGTATTTCACTATATGAGGTGATCAGAAAGAATATGCTTGAAGATCATCGTGCTCACAACAAAAAAAGACCGGGATAAAATCCCGGTCTTTTAATTCGTATCTATATTGAGTATTAGTTAGGTATATAGTTTAATGGATTAACAGCATTTGACTTGCTATAATTCCATGCGCCTTTATGTAGTTCAAAGTGTAAATGCTGACCGAACGAGTGTCCTGTGTTCCCCATGATACCAATTTGTTGACCTTTGGCAACAACAGCACCTTCACCTACTTTTCTAGAGTTTAAATGTGCATACACCGTAGTCCATTGCTGACCGCTGATTGAATGGGTAACAAAGACGACATTACCGTATGTACTGGATAAATAAGAACGGCTTACTACTCCGTCAGCTGCTGCTACAACTGGAACCGTTCCACTAGCAGCAATATCAATGCCGGCATGCTTTTTATTCCAACGTTCACCCATTGTTGAAGATACATATCCTGCACTTGGTCTTGTAAAAGTACCCGATGATACAGCAGGCGCTTGACTTACATTTGACGAAGAGTGTGAAGATGATGATGATGATGATGAACTGTTGCTTTTTGCACTAGATCCTGATGAAGAAGATTGTTGTTTGGATTCGGAAGCCTTAGCTGCCGCTTGTGCTGCTTGTGCTGCTTGTTGCGCTGCACGTTCTTTCGCTTCGGTTGCCGCTTTTTTACGAGCTGCTTCCAATTCGGCAAGACGTTGATGCTCTAAGTCGATGGCTGATTTAATAGCCTTTTCTTGAGCAGCAAGATTCGCTTTTTCTTCCTCTAAGCCCATCTTCTCATCTTCATGTTTTTTAGTTTGGTGCTTTAATTTCTCAACTAATGCATCCTTTTCTTGCTTCTGCTTTTTTTGTTGCTCTTGGATTTGCAATAGTTCGGCTTTTGCCACTTCTAAACTAGCAAGCTTCGCTTCAACTTCATTTTGCTTTTCTTCCAAATCTTTTTTATCCAGTTCATGCTGCTTTAAAATATCCCGATCGGCTTCAGCGATTGTCGCTACAGCTCCGACGCGGTCTACTAAATCTCCAAAACTTGATGATCCGAATAACACTTCAAGGTAGTTCACGTCCCCGCCAGTCTCCTGGAAAGAAAGTGCCCTTTCCTTCAATACTTCATTACGTTTGGCAATCCGATCTTTTAAAACTTTAATCTCTTCTTTCAATGCTTCAATTTCTTTTTTCGTTTGTGTAATTTCAGCATTTTTAGCATCGATTTTTTTCGCGGACTCTGCAATTTTCGCTTCAATGGCCTCGATTTGTTCTTCTGCGGTCATTTGCTTATCGTGCAGGTTATCGATTTTTTTCTCCGTGTCGGAAATATTCGATTCTACACCCGAACGTTGTTCCTGAATGGAATCTTTCTGTTTTTCTAGATCCGATATCGACTCAGCATAAACCGAAGGTGCTGCTAAAATGCTTCCCAACCCAATCATGATGGAGGCATTCATGGCAATGATATTTTTTTTCAACGCTTCATTTCCCCTTTCAATCCCGTCACATACCGTGCCTTGCAACGTCTCTCTATTTGTATCAGGCTTCTTTTAACAATCGTGTGTTAAAGAATGTGTTTGATGATAATTTTATACTTTCAAGAACTTCCTGACGGACATCAAGCTGCCCCATATTCCGATAACGGCGCCTATTACAATGAGGAGGGCCGAAACTTGATAAATAAACGGGCTTGCAGGTAGCAAATCCACGAATTTGAACGTAATCTGTGGTGCTGCATATTTATAAATATTGTAATAGAGTACAGAAATCAGACCGATTGGTACAATAGAACCGAGGATTCCCAACCAAAGTCCTTCCAAGAAGAATGGCCAACGGATAAATGTATTCGTTGCTCCTACTAATCTCATAATCTCAATTTCTTTTCTTCTAGCTACAATTGTAATTTTAATCGTATTCGAGATCAGGAACATTGCAGTGAATAGTAATCCTACAATAAGAACGATCCCTATGTTTCTCGCTATATTCACGAAAGAGAATAGTTTCTCGACGTAGCCCTGTCCATATTTGACACTTTGGATATATTCAAAGCCCTCGATCTCTTTTGCCACCTTGATGACATCTTGCGGAGTTTTCGTTTTGATAATATAAACGTCTCTTAATGGGTTGTCCTGTTCAAATGGTTTAAATGCCTTACCATTATCACCTAAATCATCTATTAAATTGGTAAGCTCTTCATCTTTTGGAGAGAAGATGATGGATTCAATCCCGTTCATTTCCGAAATTTGTTTACCAATAGCTTTTATATCGTCATCATTCGCTGCATTATCAATATGCGCACGAACTTCGACATCTTTCTCCACATTTCCCGCGATATGATTTAAATTCATCATGAGCACTAAAAAGACGCCAACCAATGTTAGAGTGACTGTTACTGCACTGACTGAAGCAAACGTCATCCATCCATTACGGCCAATATTTTTAAAACTTTCACGGAAGTGACGGAGCAATGTTCTAAATTTCATATCCGTAATCACCTCGATGTTCATCGCGAACGATTTTTCCACTTTCAATGGCAATGACACGTCGTTTGATATTATTGACGATGTCCCTATTATGAGTAGCCATGACAAGTGTTGTTCCGCGTTTATTAATTTCTTCAAATATGTTCATGATTTCCCACGATGTTTCAGGATCAAGATTCCCTGTAGGCTCGTCGGCAATGACTACCTTAGGATCATTGACGATCGAACGGGCTATTGCAACCCTTTGCTGCTCTCCGCCAGATAGCTCGGAAGGGAGCATTCTAGCTTTATGTTTAATGCCCACCAGATCCAGAACTTCCATAACTCTCTTTTTGATTTCTTCTGGTTCCTTTTCGATAACTTCCATGGCAAATGCTACATTTTCATAAACTGTGAATGTTTGAAGGAGTTTAAAGTCTTGGAATACCATACCGATATTACGGCGGAATAGAGGAACTTTCGAATTGCGGATACTTGGGAGGCTAAGGCCATTGACCAAGATATTACCACTTGTCGGCTTTTCTTCCCTATACATCATTTTGATGAAGGTTGATTTCCCGGCACCGCTGGGACCAACTACATAAACGAATTCGCCTGGCTTTATTTTCACATTGATTCCATTGATGGCAATGACGCCATTTGGATATGTCTTTTTCACATCTATCATTTCTATCATTCTAAAACCACCTAATTTGCTTGGATTATCATTATGTACTAACGGCTTTTTCGACATTTTTCACTGAAATCTGACAGGAAATCTCTCTTACTTGAGCACAGAAACATTATAACATCATATTTTGTCAAATTAAGCATAAAAATTATTACAGTTTCATTTCAGTTAGACATAAATCAACATCTACGTAATAATTCAAGAATTTGATTGCTTGTAAAGGGGTTAATGTGAGGTGTTTAGAGGATTTTAAAGGAGGCTGAATGAAACGTTCTGCTGTTGCAGAACGTTTCGATGGTAATCACTTATGATCAGCAAGCCATTCAGCGACCATGCTCGCTTCTTTTCCCTGAATTATTCCTTTTGGCATTGCTCCTTGACCATTTGCAATGACTTTTTCGATATCAGCTTTTGATAGTTTCGATCCAACCTTCGTTAAATTCGGCCCCACGCCACCTTCGAGATTCACTGCATGACAACTTGAACATTTGTTTTCGTAAATTTTCGCGGCATCACCAGCACCTGCTGTTGTCGTTTCGTTATTTTCACTTGCAGGCTCTTTATCAGCGGCATCATCGTTCCCGCCACATGCGGCCAAGGCCAAAGAAGTACCCAAAAATAAGGCTAACCATTTCTTTTTCATGAATTTACCCCCTCTTTTTCGTACCAATACAAGAACATTATACCAATTTCAATCTAGTTTAAAACCCTCCCCAAGTACCTCCGATGCGTCCATTACAATGACAAACGCTTTAGGGTCAACGAGTTTCACCAATTGTTTCAATTTGGTGAATTCCGATTGGTCTATTACACACATCAATATCGGACGAGTATCATCCGTATAGCCGCCATACCCGGATATCCCTGTTACTCCCCGGTCAAGCTCATGTATGATAGCATCCCTTATTTCCGTTTCATTATTCGTGATAATCAGTGCCATTTTGGAACGATTCAAGCCGACCTGAACAAGATCAATCGTCTTACTTGTCACATATAACCCAATTAATGCATAAAGCCCTTTTTCTATATCAAAAACGATCGCAGCACTTAAGACAATGATTCCATCAATGACAGCCACACATGTCCCTAATGACATATGGGTATACTTATGAAAAATCTGGGCAGCTAAATCCGTTCCCCCTGTCGATCCCTTCCCGCGAAAGACAATCCCTAGCCCCAGTCCCACCATCATCCCTCCGCAAATCGAACCAAGCAATGCATCATTCGTCCATGCATCCCAATCCTTTGTCAGAAATACCACTAGAGGCAAGAACAAGGTTCCAATAAGGCTTTTGGCTCCAAAATGTCTTCCCAGTATGATAAGCCCAGCAACGAACAAAGGAATATTAAACCCCCACAATACATAAGCTGGCTCCCAACCGAGAGTTGACCTGAGAATCGTACTTATCCCACTGACCCCGCCCGATGCAACCTGGTTAGGCAGTAAGAATACATTAAAGCCAATCGCAATTATGGCCGAACCCACAATCACCAATCCATACTCCATTAACTTTTGCATGTAAGGGTGCTTCGGCTCCCGGTATCTTTTTCTCATTCTATATTGTCTCCTCAAACCATCATTATTATCTAGTATTGGCTGTACGGAATGTAGCATCCCTTTTCATATCCTGTAAATGTCAGCCAGATGACCGTTAAAGAGACAGTGAGGTGGGTCCCATGTAAAGGAAATCATAAAAAAAGCCGGACCAGGGATACCGGTCCGGCTTTCACATCTTATAATTTTGAACGTAAGTACGCATCAATGAACATATCGATATCCCCATCCATGACAGATCCCAAGTTTCCAGTCTCCGCACTCGTACGGTGATCTTTAACCATGGAATACGGATGGAAAACATATGAACGGATTTGGCTTCCCCAGCCAATTTCCTTTTGCTCACCGCGAATTTCATCCAAATCCGCTTGTTGCTGTTCAATTTCACGTTGATACAGTTTGGCTTTCAGCATATTCATGGCTTGAGCCTTATTTTTGATTTGTGATCTTTCGTTTTGGCACGTCACCACTGTATTGGTAGGTAAATGTGTGATCCGGACCGCCGAGTCAGTCGTATTGATATGCTGACCACCTGCACCACTTGCCCGGTACGTATCTACCTTCAAATCTTCCGTACGTATTTCTATATTGATCGTCTCGTCGAATTCCGGCATGACTTCACAAGAAACGAATGATGTATGGCGCCGTCCAGAGGAATCAAAAGGAGAAATACGAACAAGACGGTGAACGCCTTTTTCCGCTTTCAAATAGCCGTAGGCGTTATGGCCCTTGAAAAGTAAAGTGACACTCTTGATCCCCGCTTCATCACCTGGAAGGTAATCAAGGGTTTCCACTTTAAAGCCTCTCTTCTCACCCCATCTTGTATACATACGAAGCAGCATCGAACCCCAATCCTGGGACTCCGTTCCGCCTGCACCTGGATGCAGTTCAAGAATGGCATTTTTCGAGTCATATTCTTCACTTAGTAAAAGTTGAAGTTCAAAGTCATTCATCTTTTGTGAAAGAACGGTGATTTCCTCTTCCAGCTCTGCCAAAAGTTCCTCATCATTCTCCTCTTTCACAAGTTCATACGTCAAATCCAGATTTTCATATGATTCATTCAGATCGGACAATTGATTGACCTGTTCTTTCAATGCATTCGTTTCATTGATGACAGTCTGTGCTTTTTGCTGATTATTCCAAAAATCGGGATGTGTCATCTCATTTTCTAGCTGTGCGATTCGTGCCTCTTTTTCATCTAAGTCAAAGAGACCCCCTAAAGTCCGTTAATCGTTGCGCTGTTCTTTCGAGTTCATTTCTAATTTCTGCTAATTCCATTTCTCTTCACCTCATTAAGTATGTTAAAAAACCCTGTGTTGGGTTCGCATCAGTACAAATAAGCCTCTTCAAACTATATGCAAATCTATTGCTTTATGCAAATTAAACATGAAAAGAGGCGGCAAGTCTTCCACTTAACCGTCTCATAATCATTATACACCTAACTTTAGCCTAAATTACCATGGCAATTCTTATATTTTTTTCCACTTCCACATGGACATAACGCGTTTCGACCAACGTCTTCCTTTTTACGGGCCGGGGCTTTTTTCACTTTCCCCCCGTCTTCTTCCTTCGGATTGACCGCTTGTCCTTTTATGACTTCCTTCCGCTCTAAATTATTGCGGATTTCAGCTTTCATGATGTATTTGGCGACTTCATCTTCCATAGAAGCGATCATGGCTTCAAACATCGCGAAACCTTCTGATTGATATTCACGAAGTGGATCAATTTGTCCATAAGCACGAAGGTGAATCCCTTGACGTAATTGCTCCATAGCATCAATATGGTCCATCCACTTACTATCGACCGCACGAAGTACGATGACTTTTTCGAATTCACGCATCTGTTCTTCAGATAGCTCTTCTTCTTTTTCGTCATAGTTTACTTTCAATTTAGCTAAAATGAACTCAACCAATTCCAGTTCATTTTTTCCTTCTAAATCTTCTACCGCGATGGAACCTTCATTGAATAGGTTGCCGTTCAAGTAATCGACAAGACCTCGTAAATTCCAGCCTTCCTCATCCCCCATTGGTGCAAACGCGACAACATTGCGCTGGATGGACGCCGTAATCATCGTTTCGACGATTTCTCGTAGGTTTTCACTTTCCATCACATCGAAACGCTGCTTATAGATAATTTCCCGTTGTTGACGGAGAACATCATCATACTGCAACAATTGTTTACGTGAATCGAAGTTATTGCCTTCCACTCGTTTCTGGGCTGATTCAACGGCCCTTGTCACCATTTTACTTTGAATCGGCTGGGAATCATCCATGCCAAGCCTTGTCATCATGTTTTTCATGTTATCCGATCCAAAGCGACGCATCAATTCATCTTCCATTGATAAATAGAATTGAGTGACCCCCGGATCTCCTTGACGGCCCGACCGGCCACGCAACTGGTTATCTATACGCCTGCTTTCATGACGTTCCGTACCGATGACAGCAAGGCCTCCAATCTCCTTGACGCCTTCCCCAAGCTTGATATCCGTACCGCGGCCAGCCATGTTCGTAGCGATCGTAACTGAACCTTGATTACCTGCATTCGCAATGATTTCCGCTTCACGCTCATGGTTCTTTGCATTTAAAACATCGTGAGGGATTCCTTTTTTAGATAAATAAGCTGAAATGACTTCAGACGTTTCAATAGCTACCGTACCGACAAGCACTGGCTGCCCCTTTGCATGACGCTCGGCGATGTCTTCCACAACAGCCCGGAATTTTCCATCAGTTGAAGCATAAATAAGATCTGGCCTATCATCCCTGACGATATTCCTGTTTGTCGGAATGGCAATGACATTCATATTATAGATATTGCGGAATTCCTCTTCTTCCGTTTTGGCTGTACCAGTCATACCGGAAAGTTTCTCGTACATCCGGAAATAGTTCTGGAAAGTAATCGTCGCAAGTGTCATGCTTTCATTTTGAATTTCAAGGCCTTCCTTCGCCTCAATTGCCTGGTGGAGACCTTCACTGTAACGACGGCCTTTCATCAATCGGCCTGTGAATTGGTCAACGATGACAATCTCGCCTTCTTGGACAACATAATCCACATCCAAATGCATGGAAACATGTGCCTTCAACGCCTGATTTATATGATGATTTAAAGTCACGTGATTAATATCGAACAAGTTATCGATATTAAACGCTTTTTCAGCACGGTTCATCCCATCTTCTGTAAGCTGAACGCCTTTTGTCTTTTCATCATACGTATAATCGGTGTCTTTTTGTAACGTTCTCACAAACGCATTGGCTTGGATATAGAGCTGGGCCGATTTTTGTGCAGCACCGGATATGATCAATGGCGTTCTTGCCTCATCGATCAAAATCGAATCGACTTCATCAATGACAGCAAAATGCAGTGGGCGTTGGACCATTTGTTCTTTATATAGCACCATATTGTCCCGAAGATAGTCAAAGCCTAATTCATTATTCGTGCTATACGTAACGTCAGCATTATACGCCTCTTGTTTTTCTTCTTTAGAATGACTGTTCAAGTTCAATCCGACGGTCAAACCGAGGAAATCATACAATACACCCATCTCAGTGGCATCACGGTGTGCCAAATATTCATTGACAGTTACGACATGTACACCTTTACCAGTAAGCGCGTTTAAATAAACCGGCATGGTGGATGTTAATGTTTTACCTTCCCCTGTTTTCATCTCGGAGATATTGCCATCATGAAGGGATGCCCCTCCCATGATTTGGACGCGGTATGGATACAAACCTAGAGCACGCTTTGCCCCTTCACGCGCAACCGCAAAAGCCTCAACTAGCAGATCATCAACGGTTTCCCCGTTTTGATAACGCTCTTTGAACTCCCCCGTTTTAGCACGCAACTGTTCATCCGATAACGCAGCCGTCTCATCCGACAACGCTTCGACCTGATCAGCGATTTTTTCCAAACGTTTGATTTCTCGCTTATTCGGATCAAAAACTTTATTTAATATATTAAGCATTCAATAACGCTCCTCTATTATGGTAATGATCGTTCATTGATTTTTGACAAAATTCATATAAGTAAGAAGGAACACACCCTCTATCATTACTAATCACGCTTAATTTTACCACTTCTATCCTAGAGGTACAACTTCATGTCACTTCCATGCTTATTGATCTGAATTCAATTCTTGCGAAAAACATTGGATAAATGAGGAGTAAAGCTGTTAAAATAGAAGGAAGTAAAGAAATATATTGTACACTCCCCACTATTCCATGCAAATGCAAATTATCCATAACCTTCCATCACTAGATGCACTATACTCTCTAGCGATAGCATGTCAAGGTAATCCAACCTTACAGGCTTCATGTTTTGAATGATTTAAGGTGGGCTACTAATAATTTTAATCAGAAGATAAAAAGAACATGTTTCGAGGTGGTATTGATGATTGGTGAACGTGTAAAAAAACTGCGAGAAGAAAAGAAAATGTCGATGACTGAACTTGCCGATAAAGCCGGCGTGGCCAAGTCTTACTTAAGTTCGCTCGAGCGGAACTTACAAACGAATCCTTCTATTCAATTTCTCGAAAAAATCTCCGCCGTACTTAACATTCCTGTTAATGACCTTCTTTACGATGCACCCAAAAAGGAAAATTTGGACACTGACTGGATGAAAATCGTTGAGGAAGCTATGAATTCAGGCGTTTCAAAACAACAGTTCAGAGAATTCATCGAATTTAATAAATGGAGAAAAGATAAAGAAGAATAGAAGTGTTTTAGTCTACCTACATAATCCTAAAAAATACAGCTCGAATAAACTCGACTTGCTAGAATAACCTATAGGAATAAACCCTATAAACCGCTAATGAATGAAACCGCTGTTTATAGGGATGTTCTTGTTATTTTCGATACTTAGCTTCTTTCATTTTCTTCTAATGTAACCTCAAGGCTTTTCCGTTCAAAAAAAGCACTAATTTCCTCTTTTTTAAAACCCAAGCTCCTTGCTTCTGAAATCAACTTCACCCATTCTTGATCCATTTCCACATTTGCCACCTCTTCTACCTCCTAAAATACTCTTTGTATTTCAGGCAGACCAGCCATCATAGTCTCGAGGACCTTAGACCTGTGCCTTTGCGCCCTCATCTTTCAATAAGTTTGCCTTTGTCGTGGTACTTATTACCAAATACATCCCTTTTAATCATATTATAACGGAAACGCACTCCATATATTGCTATATTATGTCGCAAAACTACCAAAATGCAAAACTTTTATACGACAAAATATTACAATATTGAGATAATTCACTTCATTTATTATGCTTTTAATTTCGCTTGTTTACAAAATAGTAAATATTGCTCTTATTGTTCATTCGATGGGCCACATTAATTCTCTCCATTGTAAGTTCATCCAAGGCTTTTTGCACGGTTAAGTCCTCACCACATGTCGGGCAAAGCCACTTTCCATGTTCCGCACTGCTAAAAGAAGCCCTATGGCACGCACGGCAATTCTTTTGATAAAAAAATCCAACCCCTTTGCACCTTGATTAAATTGTTTTTTATAAACAATAAAATGTTCTTATTAAAGAACTAACAATTCGAGTATAGTACAAAAGGAAGGGGCAATAGAATAGACCAAACGACCCGTTTATCTCATTAAAGAACAAAAGTTCTTTGTAAAGAATTATCTATCATTTTGTATTTTTTAAAGAACAAGTGACGCGGTCATTTTTTATGTAATCTCCCTCAAATATCAACAAATAGTAATCTATCAAATTAAAAAAGCACAACCCATTTGCTGGGCTGTGCTTTTGATCATGGATTCATCATTAACTAGGTTCAATTAATCCGTAGCGTCCGTCTTTACGGCGGTACACCACGTTCGTTGTGTTAGTATCCGCATTCGTGTATACGAAGAAACTGTGACCAAGCATATTCATTTGTAAAATGGCTTCTTCACTGTCCATCGGCTTTAAATCAAAGCGCTTATTGCGGACCACTTCAATATCATTTTCATCTTCGAATTCATCCACCACTTCGTCAACTTCCGTATTGAAGGCAAATGCCTCGGGAGTCGTAGATAGATTGTTACGGAATTTACGATTGACCTTCGTTTTATGTTTACGAATTTGGCGTTCAAGCTTATCATTGATCAAGTCAATGGCAGCATACATATCCGCATTTTCCTCTTCAGCGCGAAGAACCAAATTCTGCATAGGAATCGTCACTTCGACCTTGGATGTATTATTGTTTACTTTCAAATTCACTAACACATTTGCATCTGGTGTATTGTTAAAATATCGTTCTAACTTGCCAATTTTCTTTTCGACGTATTCTCGAATTGCTGGAGTTACCTCAATGTTTTCACCGCGTACGTTGTAATTCATAAAGTGAGTCCTCCTTAAATTAAGACTATACAGTTAGATTCTACAATACCCCTCCGGTTCCCTTTAGAAACACATCATGAAATATGTCGAAATTATGAAACAATTGTCGGAAGGTTTGGAAAGGGTTGATGTCTGCCCTAGCTTCATTATAACAAATGCCTAGCCATAAAGAAAAAATTAAGCCTAAATTATTTACAGAAAATTTAAAAATATTTAATATAAAAACCGTTTGGAATCCAAACGGTCGGGTAATCAATTTCTTTTATCGTAAAACATGCCATCAATTGTTAGATTCTCATACGGATTCGTATATTTATTAGAAGATTGTTTCTTCTTATTAATTTCCTGGATATCCCTCTGTATTTCCTGCTTTTGGAGCATCAGCAAGCGGTCGACCTGTTGGTTTAGCAACATCGTTGCGCGGCCTAGCTGTTGCTCCTCACCAGTAAAAGGCGGCTTGATTTGAGAAAGAAGCTCATCCCGCTGATCAATCAGCTGTATGATCCTTTCTATTTTATCATCACGTTCAGCCATCGCCTGATCTTCCAGAACGGCAAGTAATTCAGCAGTCAAATCATGAAAGGTTTGAATCATCATTACACTTGACCACTTTGGGTAAATTGTTTTTTTCGATTCAACTGAATAACTTCCTTCCAAGTATTCCGGAAGTCAGTAACGAGACCTTCCACTTCTTCCAAGGCTGCCATATCATTTTTTACATTCGCCTCTATTAGGCGTCGGTTCATGAAATCATACAGACTCATCATATCTTTGGATACATCGACATCCATATTCAGCGTCACCATCAATTCATGGATAATGTTTTGCGCCTTTATGATGTTCGTATTTTTCGCTTCGATATTTCCTGCTTCAATGGCTTTCTTCCCAAGCATGATGAACTTTAGGCAGCCATTATATAGCATTAATGTAAGCTCTCCCGGGGATGCCGTATTGATTGAATTTTGTTGATACGATTGATATGGATTATTTATCGCCATACATAACTTCCTTTCAGACTTACCTTAACTAAAATAAGAAGCTAACGATGAACTTTGGCTGTTCGCCTTTTGAATCGCTTTTTCCATGGCCGTGAACTGGCTGTAATAGCGCGATTCCAATTTCGTTAACTTTGCTTCAAATGATGAGATCCGGGTATCTAATCCGTTAACCAGCTTCCCAATGGTAAACGAGTTATTAACAAATCCAGCTTTCCCGGCCTTTTCCGTTATCGTTTTCATTGAGGATTGTATATCATCCCGCAAACGGCGCGCCAGTCCTTTTTCGCCTTTTTCCGTTCCATTCGCCATGAACATATCATAAATCGCATTGGGATCCTCACTAATGGCTGCCCGGAGCTTGTCCTCATCAATCGTTAATTTACCGCCCTCCAAATAATTTTTGGTGGTGGTGATTCCCAAACTGCTGAGATTGTTTTTCCATGTGATCCCGTCTACCGAGGTGTACAGAGATGACCTCATTGTGGTCAAGAGACTTTTTAATGTCGAATCGCTTTTTAACGTTCCGCTCTTCGCCTTTTCTTCCCACAGCTTCACTTCATCCTCTGTCATTGCCTTCTTTTGCTCGGTTGTAAGCGGGGTGAAGGAGCGATATTTCGCCTCGCCTGTTTTATCCTGAACCTTTTTAATGATTTCATTGTACTTATTCACAAATTGAGTGACTGTGTCCAAGATGGAATCCACATCAGCTGTTGAAGAGAATGTGACGGTATCCGTCGTTTTCTGCTTTATCGTTATTTCCGCTCCATTGATTTGAAACGTATTCGAAGGCCGAGAAATGTCCAGGCCATTATAAGTAATCGATGCATTTTCCCCGATTGTGCCGCCAGTACCTTCATTGTTATTGCTCATTTTTAGCGTATTGAAGAAATCTCCGGTACCCCCTAATTCAATTTCAGGGCGATCTTTTATATCACCGGTATTTTTAGCAGTGATGGAAAACTTCTGCGAATTTTCATCAAAAAACAGAGTTACACCCGAGTTGGCATTAATTTTATTGATAACACTCTCTAACGTATCATCCGCATTAAGGGTAAGCGTATAAGGTTTTTCGATCGTTACCCTATCTTTTACTTCCGTATCAACGCCTCCATCTTTATTGATGGCCAGTATCGTAATATCTTGAGGTGTCGTAATACCCAATTCCGATAGTTTCTTTTTCGGATCAGTAACGGCTGATTTATCTGTACTGGTCATGGTGGCTGCTTTGGCAAGCCCGTTCACTTTGATATTTCCAGTAAAATCACTTGTCGAGCTTATATTTTTCACTGATACAGCATCTGGATTCGATACCGACACCTTCTTTTTAATAAAGGAAGACTGCTTCCCAATTCCATCACGAATGAGCGTATCCAACTCTGATAAAGACGTATTGATCGAGCGGTAATCATCTCGCTGCCACTCGGAATACTGCTTTTTCTGTGTTAATTTATCCAAAGGCACCCGTTCCGCCTGCATCATGCTTTTAACTAATTCATCAATGTCCATCCCACTTGCTAAACCACTGATTCGTACCACAATTGATCACCTGCTTATATTTTTTCATCTACCATGATGCCGACAAACTCCGTCATTGCCGCGTAGAAATCCAATAACTTCTTAGGAGGGATCTCTCGAATCGTCTCATCCGTTACGTCATCCACAACCTTGACATAATACTCATCCAGCTTCTCATGATATTCAAAACGAACGGCCGTATGAGTTGGATTCAAGAAGGTGTTCAAACTATCAACCACTTCCTGCACCTTTTCTTTTGTAGGCTGATTGGATTCCACACTTTGTTCAGAATAGGCTAGCGTATTCATTTCACGCTGATAATAAGAACTGATTCCATCCGAGATGGCTGTTCTGAGTTGTGAGGAAAGAATATTCGTGGACAAACTCTCCATCATCTATAAAGCCCCCAATATGATGTCTTTATTTTTTATATCGGTAATTACAATTTTATATTTAGTAAAGCTTTGATTTTGGTTTCAACTGCAGACTATCATGAATGATCCTTTTCTATAATAGAGATTCTACTAAAAAACTCCAGAAGAATATCTGGAGTCTAGTTGGTTTTTACTCCACTCTGCATTAAATATAAGATAGAACTCATATGCCCATTAATTTAGAGGAGCTGCACTTTGAACGTTTCATTCCACTTCAGGCACTCGCTTTCCGCGGGCGGTCCGGGAGCCTCGCATTTCCCGCAGGAGTCTAGCACCCTCCGTTCCAATCAACTTTGTATTAACATTTAGATAGAGCTCGTTTATCTACACTATTTTGAACTTATCTTTTATCGAATCTTAATATAGTCTACAAAAAAACGGATTGTAGAGATATATTTGTTGATTCCACACATGCGCAAGCTAGTACGAATAAGCGGAAACTACAAACTACCATTATGACAAAGAAATCACACCAGCTTTACCCTATACACGTCCTCGAACTGTGAGATGGATATCTCTATAATGGTAGCAAATCCAATAAAAAAGGTGTCGGAATGAGAGCATTCCGACACCTTTTTGTTTACAAACTGAAGACTCGATAAAAATATCTTGAGTCTTTTTGAATGAAAACAAAGTAAAGATTAACGTAGTAATTGAAGAACGCCCTGCGGTTGCTGGTTTGCTTGCGCGAGCATTGCTTGAGAAGCTTGAGCCAAGATAGAGTTTTTAGTTTGCTCCATCATTGTTTTAGCCATATCTGTATCACGTACACGTGATTCAGCAGCAGTCAGGTTTTCAGAAGAAGTACCTAAGTTGTTGATTGTGTGCTCTAAACGGTTTTGGTTAGCACCTAATTTAGAACGTTCTGCTGAAACTGTATTAATTGCGTCATTAATTTTTGTAATTGCTTCAGCAGCACTAGCATGAGTTCCTACATTTAATGCTTGTTCAGTTGTAACGTTATTAGTTCCGTCTGTTACTGCTAAGTCTGCATTTCCAGTTCCTTTTGAAGAGATACCTAAAGCTTCTGCTCTCATGTCTCCAATATCAAGTGTTAAGCTTTGGTTTTCATTAGCACCAATTTGGAATTTAAGGCTCTTGTTTGGATCAGCAGCAACCGCTTCAACCTTTTCAGATCCTGCTTTAGTTGTAGTTGCAGTTAATCCTGTAACAACTGGAGCAGTAGCTGATTCTTTGCCAGCCAATTGTTCCAATTTCACATTTCCATCAGCATCTTTTGAAGCTGTATAAGAAACTTTCAATGTAGCATCATCATTAATTCCAGCAATTAATTGATCTACATCCTTAAACTTAGTTTTATCTGTTCCGTCAGCAGCGGCATCGAATGTGAATGTTTGTCCACCGATTGTAACGTTTTTTCCTTCAAAGGCAATTTTGAATTCTCCTGCTACAGCCGGCTTTTCAGCAACTGCTGCTCCGCTTTTTTCACCATTTAAAAGTTTTTGAGTATTGAACTCAGTAGTGTTACCGATACGGTTGATTTCAGATGTTAAAGAATTTATTTCTTTTTGGATTTCGCCACGGTCGTTTGTTGTATTTGTATCTGTTGCTGCTTGAGTAGCAAGTTCACGCATACGTTGAAGGATGTCAGTTGTTTCGTTTAAAGCACCTTCAGCTGTTTGGATTAAAGAGATCGCATCTTGTGAGTTACGGGAAGCTTGATCCAATCCGCGGATTTGTCCACGCATTTTTTCAGAGATTGCAAGACCTGCAGCGTCATCGCCTGCACGGTTGATGCGCATACCTGATGCAAGTTTCTCCATTGATTTAGATTGTGCATTCGTTGCACTTGATAATTGACGGTGCGTGTTTAGAGCTGAGATATTGTGATTGATAATCATTTATGTTTCCTCCTTGAGTTTTAAGTTCCCACATCCATGTGGTTGTTCACGATGGGCAGTGAATAAGTCTGCCGCCTATTTCACTGCCCATCGTTGTATATGTAATATCGACCTGCTTGGAAACATATTTAGTGGGTTTTACGATTTTTTCTTGAAATACTCATTTATGTTTTCCAGGAGATTGGGTTCCGTTTTCGTGGCTTCGCTATTTTCCTGCTGGATGGACAGATAGATTTCCTTCCTATGGATATCGACGTTTTTCGGGGCATTGATACCGAGCTTGATCTGTTCGCCCTCGATGGACAGGATCTTTATTTCGATATCATCGCCAATCATGATCGCTTCATTCACTTTTCTAGTCAATACAAGCATCACTTCCCCCCTGTTCTGCTGGAGGTTCAAACAGTCTGTGCTTTGTACGGTATTCACTGCCGCTCATGATAAGTTGCTTGCCCGTTTTGTTAGAGCGATTGATGATGATGGGAGCCTGGAGATTCGCCGTCGTTTCATTGAAAGGGTCCTGAATCGTTAATATAACGAAAGTAACGACTTCCTGTTCCGTTTCTATTTGTAAAGAAGATAATACCTCATCCGGAAGCTTCACTTCGTAATCACGAAATACATCAAATGGATTCGTCATAATGAAGGCTACCTGTTTTGTTTCTATTGATTGAAGGACGAAAAAGGGCGTGTCATCCAAAGTTAGCAAGCAAAACTGTTTTTCTTCTAAAAACCCCGGTATCCCGCTATCAAATCGATAAGTCTCTTCTTCCGATAATTCGATTTCGCCATGAAATTTTGTTTGTAGAATCATCTTTGTTTCACTCACCTATCTCATCCGGAAATAAATTGATGAAATCTATACCCAGTGCATTTTTTTGTAGAATTTCGACATCCACACTGCCTGGTGTGTATGTATGGTTCGGTGTATTGATTTGAGCATCAATGATCGGTTTTTGAGCAGTTGCTTCAATCTCCACCTGTGCCGGCTCGTAGTCAAGCTTTACGCTAAAATGGGAGGGAATCCAGCCAAGATTGAATTGCTTCTCCGCCCCTTTGCTGTTTTGCTTGGCCTGATCAGCGAGCGGACTGCCGCCTCTTTCAATGTGCCTTAGCTCCGTCCCCTGCTGCGAGCGTCGAGCCATGCCTGCTAGCCAATCCTGGTATCCTTGCTGCGCGAATTCCTCCACTCGCTTGGAGAGGCTTTTCAAATCCATATCCTCCCTGGCCTTTGTCTGATCGATCGTCAGCTTGCCTGGGGTCGTATGGATTTCTAGGATCGCTTGCGGCTGTTCAATTGATTGGACTGCTGGCTTTTGTTCTATTTGCTGTACAGGCTGTTCGATATTCAATCCGATCTTCATTGAGTTGGATTGCAATCTAATTTGCGGAAACTGCATCATCAACACTCCTTATAATCGAGTAGGAGGAGGCGCCTAGCCTCCGACCTCTCACACCACCGTACGTACCGTTCGGTATACGGCGGTTCAGTTTAAGTCTGACGTAGTTTTGTATATCGTTCATATAGATTGACTAACCCTTGGTGGTGCCAATAAACATTATTAAGGGTTTTGTCTAGAACAGGACTATGCGCTATGCGCCAAAAACCCTTTCTGCTATTTCCCCATTCATATGCTTTTCCAAATGGGACGCCTAATCCTTTGAGTTTCCTCACTCTCGTTCTTGGCAATTTCCATTGT
>NZ_JBHXAS010000020.1:0-58865 GCF_042727425.1 Peribacillus sp. NPDC060253 | reverse complement strand
CAACAATTACAACAAAGCTGGGAAAATGATTCACGGTGGACTGGCGTTAAACGTCCTTATACGGCTGAAGAAGTTATTAAATTAAGAGGTTCCATCGATATCGAGCATACATTGGCACGCCGTGGTTCTGAAAAACTATGGAATCTATTAAATACAGAGGATTTCATCAACGCATTAGGAGCATTGACTGGTAACCAGGCCATGCAACAAGTGAAAGCCGGTTTAAAAGCAATCTACCTAAGCGGCTGGCAAGTTGCGGCTGATGCTAACATCGCAGGACAAATGTACCCTGACCAAAGTTTATATCCGGCCAACTCCGTGCCGCAAGTGGTTAAACGCATTAATCAGACACTTCAACGTGCAGACCAAATAAGCTTTGCTGAAGGAAAAGATGATATCGATTGGTTTGCTCCAATCGTGGCGGATGCTGAAGCTGGTTTTGGTGGCTCCCTCAACGTCTTCGAATTAATGAAAGGCATGATCGAAGCAGGAGCGGCCGGCGTTCACTTTGAAGACCAACTTTCATCCGAGAAAAAATGTGGACACTTAGGCGGTAAAGTTCTTTTGCCAACCCAAACGGCAGTACGTAATTTAGTTTCCGCCCGATTGGCAGCGGACGTAATGGGTACACCGACCATCTTAATTGCTCGTACGGATGCTGATGCTGCAGATTTGATCACGGATGATATCGATCCGGTTGATGCACCATTCATCACTGGTGATAGGACTCCAGAAGGATTCTACCGTACCAATGCAGGTCTTGACCAAGCGATTGCGCGCGGCCTTGCATATGCACCTTACGCTGACCTTATCTGGTGTGAGACTTCCGAACCTAACCTAGCTGATGCTCGCCGCTTTGCGGAAGCGATCCATGCAGAGTTCCCGGGTAAACTGCTTGCTTACAATTGTTCACCATCATTTAACTGGAAAGCGAAATTAAGTGATGAAGAAATTGCCGGCTACCAAGTTGAATTGGGTAAATTAGGTTACAAATTCCAATTCGTTACACTTGCAGGGTTCCACTCTTTGAACCATAGCATGTTCAATCTTGCTCTTGGTTATAAAGACCGCGGAATGGCTGCCTACTCAGAACTACAACAAGCAGAGTTCGCAAGTGAATCTGATGGTTATACGGCAACACGCCATCAACGCGAAGTGGGAACTGGTTATTTTGATGAAGTGGCACAAGTCGTTGCTGGTGGGACATCGTCCACAACAGCACTTGCAGGTTCTACTGAAACAGAACAATTCCAGACTTCAAAATAAGCATGAAACCATGAAAATCCGCCTCGAAACTGAGGCGGATTTTCATGTGATCGGGGGAATGCTATTTAGTGTAGAAAGGCAGCTGGATTCTTTTATGTGGTTTTCTTTGTATCCTGACCGATGATGAAGGACCAAATGGCCTTGAAGACATGTGCTCGCTGAAGTGTATTGAATATGACAAGTACGACAGGTCCTGCAATCAGCCCTAGGAAACCAATCAATTTGAAGCCGATGAACAAGGCGATGAGAGTGGCAAGCGGATCCAAACCGATACTGGAGGAAAGAACTTTTGGCTCTATTAACTGACGCTGGACAACAACGATTATGTAAAGCACGGACAAACCGATTGCGAGACTTGTATTTCCAGCGATGAATTCAAATATGATCCATGGAATGAAAATCGTGCCCGTCCCTAAATAGGGAATGATATCGACCAGGCCGCATATCAGTGCAATGGTAATTGAATAGTTCACACCTAAAATGAGAAAGCCGATCAATATCGTAACAGTCGTCAATGAAACAAGGGTGAATTGTGCCCGGATAAATCCGAATAAAGCCCGTTTTAAATCCCTGAATAAACGCTTGGCCCCCGAAAAAATCTTATCAGGCAACACCTTTCCGGTCATTCGGCCAAAGGTATCCCAATCTTTGCTTATGAAGAAAGTGCCCAGCAGGGTAAAAAGAAGCGCCGTTGCTGTAGTTGGAAACCATCCAATGATTGTGGGAATATTCTTCAAGAACGCTTGTATGAAGCCGCTTACTCCGGTAGTGATGGATTCACCGATATTTTGGATATTCTTGAGAACGGTGTCCTGCTGTCCGGTATCCAGATTATTGAACATGGCAGCGATTTGATTATATAAAGGGATGATGGTTGTCGCGATATATGATTCTATATAATCCACGATCGTTTCGATATGTTCGGGTATGACTCCGGCGAGGTAATTGGTACCTGAAATGATCTCCGTAACCAGTAAGGTGATAAGCCCCGCAAATAAAAGGAAAATGAGTAAAAGGGAAACGAATACAGCCAACCCCCTCGGTAACCTTCCTTTCTTTTCAAAAAAAGTGACAAGAGGGTTCATCAAGAAAGCGATTATCATCGCAATGATGAATGGATATGTATATTTTGATAGATAAAACAAGGCAATTGCCCCTAAAATGATCCCTCCGATTACCAGTAAAGAACGAATGAAACGATACATATAAACTGGATTCAAGACAAATCCTCCTTCTATCATAAAGATTGTATTATAATTGTAACGATGATGGAAAAGAAAGGAAAGAATCTTTCGTCATACGGCTTGACTTTTTTCCGTAAATGAATTGGGGAATAAATAGATTTTCTCTCAGGATAGAGGGGGATTTATTATGCTAAAATAACAAAAAAGAGGAAAGAAGGCGAAGGGAGAAAATGATAAACGGTCCTGTCGTATTTTTAATTTTACTTGCAGCAATCGGTTGGTTTGGGAAAAATACGTCGCTGATCATGGCTGCAGGTTTTCTTTTAATCATGAAACTAATTGGTCTTGACGCTAAGGTTTTTCCTTATCTTGAAGCGAAAGGAATCAACCTGGGCGTGACGATCATTACGATTTCCGTACTCATACCGATAGCAAATGGGGCGATTGGTTTCAAGGAACTCGGAGATGCCATTAAATCTCCTTATGCCTGGATTGCTCTTGCATCCGGAATAGCGGTTGCACTCATAGCAAAAAATGGCATTACGCTCCTATCACATGATCCGCACATCACTACGGCTCTTGTATTTGGGACGATTCTTGCGGTTGCCTTATTCAAGGGTGTGGCAGTTGGTCCATTAATTGGGGCAGGAATTGCTTATTTATGCATGCAGATCTTCAATTTTTTTAAATGAAGGAAGTCGCAAAGGATAGAAGCGTTCGTCAGTATTGAAAATGTAAATTTTCTATTTAATGTTTCGTTTATTCTGCTTTGTGACAAATTTTCAAAAAAACGTTTTGAAACCCCCAAAAAAAAGCAAGAGAATATGTGGCTAGTTTTTCTAATAAAATAATAATTTTTTCACATTTTAAGTGCTTTTCATTCCCAAAAAAGTGTTTATTGTTTATAATAATCATGTAACTGCTCTGACTTATTAAAAATGGATTCCTGAATATCATCGATATTTTTGAGGAATCTTAAAGAAGATGTAGTTATTGAGCAAGCGCTCACTAGGAATGGCTACAAGCATTAATTTTTAGAATTCGTATTAAAGATTATCGTACATTTTACTATTGGTGGGGTCCTATTCTGTGAACGCTTCCAATACAAGATGTATGTCTTCGGCTAAAAAATAGATGGTTGTTTACAATAGCTAATTTCTTGGAAGCGCTATATTTATACGCAATGAGCAAGGGCATAGGGGAATACTTAGGAAAAGGAGAGATTTAGTATGACAGCAACAAAAGGTCTTGAAGGTGTGGTAGCAACAACTTCATCAGTTAGCTCCATTATCGATGACACATTAACATATGTGGGTTATGACATCGATGATTTGGCTGTAAACGCAACATTCGAGGAAGTAATCTATCTTTTATGGCATGGAGCACTTCCAAACAAAAGCCAATTAGCAGAATTAACTAAACAACTTGCTGAAAATGCTGAAATTCCAGCTGAAGTAGTTAATCATTTCAAAACATACCCGATCGACAAAGTACATCCAATGGGAGCTCTTCGTACAGCAGTTTCTCTTCTTGGTCTATATGATGAAGAAGCAGATGTAATGAGTGAAGATGCTAACTATCGTAAAGCAATCCGCATCCAAGCAAAAATTCCTACATTGGTAACAACTTTCGCTCGTACCCGTCAAGGTAAAGAAGCGATTGCACCACGTACAGATTTAAGCTTTGCTGCTAACTTCTTATATATGTTAAGCGGTAATGAACCAACTGCAATCGAAGAGGAAGCATTCAACAAAGCATTAGTTCTACATGCTGACCATGAATTGAACGCTTCTACATTCACTGCACGCGTTTGTGTGGCTACATTATCTGATATCTATTCTGGCGTGACTTCTGCCATCGGCGCTTTAAAAGGTCCACTTCACGGCGGAGCTAACGAACAAGTCATGAAAATGCTTACAGATATTGGTTCAGTGGAAAATGTTGAGCCTTATATCAACGAAAAATTAGCCAATAAAGAAAAAATCATGGGCTTTGGCCACCGTGTATACCGTAAAGGTGATCCGCGTGCTAAACACCTTAAAGAAATGTCTCAAAAATTGACTGAGCTTACTGGACAGCCTCAATATTATGATATGTCCATTAAAATCCATGAAATCGTAACTGGTCAAAAAAATCTTCCGCCAAACGTTGATTTCTATTCTGCTTCCGTATACCACAGTTTAGGTATCGAGCATGACCTGTTTACACCAATCTTTGCTGTAAGCCGTGCTTCAGGCTGGATCGCTCATATCCTTGAGCAATATTCAAACAACCGTCTGATCCGTCCGCGTGCTGAGTATGTTGGACCAGGTATGCAGAAATACGTACCAATCGAAAAACGTTAATTAAAAGTTTTTCAAAATTTATTTTTATATTTCATCGAATTTGTAGTAAATTAATAGATGTGAGTAAAAAGGGTTAGTGGTTCTGCCTCACCTAATGGCAGACCAGCTAACCTTTGAATTTGAATCGGAGGTAAGAGACATGACACAAAGCCAAAAAATCACAGTTACTAACGGTGCTCTTAACGTACCAAACAACCCAATCGTTCCTTATATTGAGGGAGACGGAATCGGTCCTGATATCTGGGTTGCAGCTTCTCGCGTTTTAGACGCAGCAGTTGAAAAAGCTTACAATGGCGAAAAGAAAATCGAATGGAAAGAAGTTTTAGCTGGACAAAAAGCATTTGACCAAACGGGCGAATGGCTTCCACAAGAAACTCTTGATGTCATTAACGAATATCTAATCGCTATTAAAGGACCTCTTACAACTCCAATCGGCGGCGGTATCCGTTCATTGAACGTTGCATTGCGTCAAGTATTGGACTTATTCGTATGTCTTCGTCCAGTACGTTACTTTGAAGGTGTACCTTCACCGGTTAAACGTCCTGAAGACACTGACATGGTCATCTTCCGTGAAAACACTGAAGATATCTATGCTGGTATCGAATATGCAAAAGGTTCTGACCAAGCGAAGAAATTAATCGACTTCCTACAAAATGAATTCGGTGTTACAAACATCCGTTTCCCAGAAACTTCTGGTATCGGGATCAAACCGATCTCTGAAGAGGGAACGAAACGTCTTGTTCGCTCTGCACTTAACTATGCGATCAAAGAAGGCCGTAAATCATTAACGCTTGTTCATAAAGGTAACATCATGAAATTCACGGAAGGCGCGTTCAAAACTTGGGGTTATGAAGTTGCAGAACAAGAATTTGCCGATAAAGTGTTCACTTGGAACCAATATGACAAAATTAAAGATGCTGAAGGCACTGAAGCTGCTAACAAAGCACAATCAGCTGCTGAAGCTGAAGGCAAAATCATCGTTAAAGATTCCATTGCTGATATCTTCTTACAACAAATCCTGACTCGTCCTAAAGAGTTTGATGTTGTTGCAACAATGAACTTGAACGGAGATTACATTTCTGATGCATTAGCTGCACAAGTTGGCGGAATTGGTATCGCTCCAGGAGCAAACATCAACTACGAAACTGGACATGCTATCTTCGAAGCTACACACGGAACGGCTCCTAAATACGCTGGTCTTGATAAAGTTAATCCATCTTCAGTCCTTCTTTCAGGTGTGCTTTTACTTGAACACCTTGGCTGGAACGAAGCTGCAGACAGCATCACAAAATCAGTTGAACAAACAATCGCTTCTAAAGTTGTTACATACGACTTTGCCCGCCTGATGGATGGCGCAACAGAAGTTAAATGTTCTGAGTTCGCTGACGAGCTGATCAAAAACCTTAAATAATTGCTTATGTTGCTTTCTGGAAAAGTGCCTGATCGGGCTTCTTTTCCAGGGGGCTTCTTATCTATTTATGAATGAAGACGTTAAAATAATTCCAAAATCATTTACTTAATTTGAGGAGGAAATAACATGTCTAATCGTAAAAAAATAACAGTAGTTGGTGCCGGGTTCACTGGTGCTACAGCAGCATTTCTAGCAGCTCAAAAAGAACTTGGTGATATCGTTTTAGTAGATATTCCACAAGCTGAAAACCCTACTAAAGGTAAAGCGCTTGATATGGCGGAAGCGGGTCCGGTTCAAGGTTTTGACGCTAACATCATCGGTACATCCGACTATGCCGATACAGCTGATTCTGACGTGGTAATCATCACTGCTGGTATTGCTCGTAAACCTGGTATGAGCCGTGACGACTTAGTTCAAACCAACCAAAAAGTTATGAAATCCGTAACTAAAGAAGTGGTTAAATTTTCTCCAAATACAACAATCATCGTATTGACTAACCCAGTTGATGCAATGACTTATACTGTTTATAAAGAATCAGGTTTCCCAAAGGAACGCGTAATTGGACAATCAGGTGTTCTAGATACAGCTCGTTTCCGTACATTCGTAGCTCAAGAATTAAACTTGTCAGTTAAAGATGTAACAGGTTTCGTACTTGGCGGACACGGCGACGATATGGTTCCTCTAGTACGTTACTCATATGCAGGCGGGATTCCTTTGGAAACATTGATCCCAAAAGATCGTTTAGAAGCAATCGTGGCCCGTACTCGTACTGGCGGCGGAGAAATCGTAAATCTTCTTGGAAACGGAAGCGCATATTATGCACCTGCTGCAGCTCTAGTGGAAATGGCAGAAGCGATCCTTAAAGACCAACGTCGGGTTCTTCCATCCATCGCTTATCTTGAAGGCGAATACGGATTCGAAGGAATCTACCTTGGAGTGCCAACTGTACTAGGAGCAAACGGTATTGAACAAATCATCGAACTAGAATTGACTGAAGCTGAAGAAGAAGCACTTTCTAAATCAGTTGAATCAGTTAAAGCAGTAATGCAAGTTCTTCAATAAGTGCTCTTGAAAACTGCCCGGAATAATGGAAGGGAGGCTAAGGCCTTCTACCATCTTCGGGCAGTTTTTTTTATCCGATTTTAAAGGCGGCTGGGACAATTCGTACTTATAAGCACCTGCTGACTATAGGAATACATTCAATGTGTTTTTTTTATGTGTAATTTTCCTATAATATTCTTTATAATGGAATTGGATGAGTAGACTAAAAAAATAGTCTATGGGGTAATACGCAATTCAGGAGGATCTAATGTCAAAGAAAATTCTCGTAGTGGATGATGAACAATCAATAGTTACCTTACTTCAGTACAATTTAGAACAAGCAGGCTATTCGGTAATCACGGCCTTGGATGGAGAACAAGGGCTGCAGGCTGCTGTGGATATACGCCCGGATTTAGTCGTATTGGATTTGATGTTGCCTAAAATGGATGGTCTTGAAGTATGTAAACAACTTCGCCAGCAAAAGATCAATATACCGATCTTGATGCTGACAGCTAAGGATGATGAATTTGACAAAGTGCTGGGGCTAGAACTGGGGGCGGATGATTATTTAACCAAACCATTTAGTCCGCGGGAGGTAACAGCCCGGATCAAGGCCATATTAAGAAGATCTCAGTTACAATCCAATGGCAGTGAGACGAGTCATGATCAGGAAGATGGTCTCTTGAAATTAGGGGACTTGAAAGTATTCCCGGATCGATACGAAGCATTCTTTGAGGAACAGCAATTAGAATTGACTCCAAAGGAATTTGAATTACTTTTACATTTGGCTAAGAATAAAGGAAGAGTATTAACTAGGGACCAACTGCTAAGTTCAGTATGGAATTATGATTTCGCGGGAGATTCGCGAATTGTCGATGTGCATATTAGCCATCTTCGTGAAAAAATAGAGAAGGATACAAAAAAACCTCTTTACATCAAAACGATCAGGGGATTGGGTTATAAGCTTGAGGAGCCTAAAAAAGAATGACGACCTATCGTAAAAAGCTCTTATACACCCTCATCATGCTGGTGATGGTCGTCCTGATGGCCGTGGGCTTTTTATTAGGACATTTGTTCAAAAGCTATTATATAAAAACATTCAATGAACGTATACAGAACGAAACATTTTTCATTTCTACATATATACAAGAACATGGTGGAATCGTATCCTTTTTGGAGGAAGGGAAAACGGCAAAACTGACACCCCTTTTAGATTCAAACTTAACCATTCTTTCCACGAGTGGGGAGATATTATATGATTCTACATCATCTAATGAAATACTTAAAAACCATGCAAAGGTCCTTCGTAAAATAACTTTGGAAAAAGGGCTTAAGCGTGGAGAAGGGTATGAAGTGGTTGAAGGGGAATCGGACCACCATTATTATTGGAAGACGGTTGAAAAGGACGGAGAGATAGAAGGATTTGTCGTTCATAGCAACGAAATTGAGGCCCTCAATCAAGTGAATAAGCAAATGTGGCAAATATTGATCATTTGTTTAGGGGTTGCCTTGATCATCATTCTCATGCTTGCGAGTAAAATCACTTCATATTATACCCGGCCTATCGAGGAAGCGACGATGGCAGCCATTGAACTGGCAAAAGGGAATTATGGAACGCGGACATATGAGCGGAATTCCGATGAAACGGGAATGCTGACAACTTCTTTGAACATTTTGGCGAGGAATTTACAAGAAACAGAGATGGCGAGAGAAATGAATCAGGATCGTCTGGAAGCACTTGTTGAAAATATCGGAAGTGGTGTCTTGTTAATAGACAGTAAAGGGTATACAACCTTGATCAACCGGGAATTCAAAAAAATATTCCATGTAAACGCCAGTACGTTTTTGTTTCAAGAATATTACTCGGTCATTAAAGATCAGGAAGTGATTTCCATCATCGAAGAGATTTTTCGAACGGAAAAAACGATAAAACGTCAAGTGAAGATATCACTTGCTATAGAACGGAAGCATTTTGAGATTTACGGGGCACCGATTATCGGAAATCATGATGAATGGAAGGGGATCCTGCTCATATTCCATGATATCACCGAATTGAAAAAGCTCGAGCAAATGCGTAAGGATTTCGTTGCCAATGTTTCCCATGAGTTGAGAACCCCGATTACGTCTATCAAAGGCTTTTCAGAAACATTGTTAGATGGGGCTTTAAAAGACGAAGAGACCTTGAAGCACTTTTTATCGATCATCTTGAAAGAAAGTGATCGGCTGCAAGAACTCATTCAGGAGCTTCTGAATTTATCAAAAATGGAGCAGCAGGAGTTCGTTTTGAAAGCAGGCGTCGTGGATATTTCGAGAGTCCTTGGAGAAATACAAGAGATGCTTATAGGGAAGATGAAGAATAAAGAAGTCTCCCTTGAAATTAAAGCAACAAAAAATCCGGTATTTATTGAAGGGGATTCGGACAGGATCAAACAAGTTTTCATTAATTTGATAACGAACGCAATGACCTATACACCAAATGGCGGAAGGGTCACCGTGAATGTCATGGAAAATGAACAGACCGTGGATATTGCCGTCCAAGATAGCGGGATCGGCATCGAAGAAAAAGAACTGCCGAGGATCTTTGAACGGTTTTACAGGATCGATAAGGCAAGGAGCCGTGATTCGGGTGGAACTGGCATTGGTCTGGCGATCGTCAAGCATATAATAGAAGTCCATAAAGGTAAAATCAAAGTGGAAAGCACACCAGGCACCGGGACGACTTTTACAGTCACGCTAAATAAAAGTTTAAAGGGAAAAATGTAGCATGACCGTGAATTTACATTTCCTTTACAATTTCTTAAAACAGTCTTCATAATGCAGGGGTACAATGATTGTACAACCCCTCATCCAAGGAGTTAAACAATGACAGAGACACTAAGTCTCTGTCTTTTAATTTTGGAATTTTATCTATACCTCTGGGAATCATTCCTCTTTCCTATTTTTTTAGGAAAATATTTGATTTCCATGAAACTTTAGGCCCTTCCTTGCGTAAATAAGATATAACAAGCAAAGAAGGGGTGATACATATCGTTAGCTTAAAAAGAATATATACGATCACAGGACTAGTCTTTCTTATTTTAATTTTGGGTGTGGTTGCGATATCGACCTGGTATACGGTTGATGAATCCGACCAAGCTGTCATAATGACATTTGGTAAGGTGGAGCAGACGATTACAGAACCAGGACTTCACTTTAAACTGCCTTGGCCGATTCAATCTGTTGAGAAGCTATCGAAAGAAACATTCAGTCTGAAATTTGGCTATAAGGAAGAGGATGGAGAGGTGAAGGATTACCCGAGTGAGACCAAAATGATTACGGGTGATGAAAATATTGTGCTAGCCGACCTAGTGGTTCAGTGGAAAATCACGGATCCTCCAAAATATCTATACAATGCAGATGATCCAGAGAAGATATTATATGATACGACTTCAGCCGCTTTACGGAGTATTATCGGCAGCACCAAAATCGATGATGCACTTACTTCCGGTAAAGCACAAATAGAAGCGGATGTACGGGAATTATTGTCGCAGCTAATGGAGAAATATGATGTCGGTATTTCCATATCTGCGGTTAAACTCCAGGACGTGGAATTACCGAATGAAGAAGTGCGGAAAGCATTCACGAATGTAACGGATGCCCGTGAAACGGCCAATACGAAAATCAACGAAGCGGATAAATATGAAAATAAACGGATGAATGAAGCGGAAGGGGAAAAAGACGCCATCATTTCTCAGGCCAACGGGGATAAAGCTGCCCGTACGGAAGCAGCCCGTGGGGATGTAGCGGTCTTTGAAAAAATATTCAGTGAGTATAAAGGCAATAAAGGGATTACGAAGGACCGTCTTGTTATCGAGACCCTTGAAGGAGTATTGCCCAATGCCGAGATTTATATCATGAATGATGATGGAAATACAATGAAGTACTTGCCGCTTCGTTCACTAGAAAAAGAGGAAACGAAAAAAGCGCCTGTCCCTGATGAAGATAATGCCGAAAAAGCAGAAACGAAAAAGGAGAATGCATCCGAAGAAAAAGCGACAGGGGAAGGGGGCGTTAAACAATGAACGGAAAAATAATAGATTTCAATGAGTTGAAGAAAGGCGACTTTCACTGGAGAGGCTATGTTAAAAGTGGCATTTTCATCATTATTTTGATTGTGCTGCTGCTAATCATTTTCACCAATGTCTATATCGTCAAAGAGGGAGAATATAAAGTCGTCCGTCAATTCGGTGAGGTTGTAAGAATCGATAAGACCCCTGGATTAAAGGCGAAGGTGCCTTTCATTCAAACCGTCATGACCCTGCCGAAGTATCAAATGAGTTCTGATGTATCTGAGGCGGAAATCAATACGAAAGATAAAAAGCGGATGCTGATAGATAATTATGCAGTATGGAGAATAGAAGATCCGAAGAAGTTGATTACAAATGCAAGGACGCTCGGTAATGCGGAAACGAAAATGGAAGAGTTCATTTATTCAGCAGTCCGTTCAGAGTTGGGCCAATTGAATTATGATGAAATCATCAATGATGAGAAGTCATCAAGAGGAAGTTTGAACGACCGCATAACGGAAAAAGTCAACGAACTGCTGCAAAAGGACAGTTATGGCATCAGCTTGACGGATGTCCGGATAAAACGTACGGACCTGCCAGCCGAAAACGAAGCATCGGTCTTCAAGAGGATGATTTCCGAGCGTGAATCAAAAGCCCAAGAATACCTATCAAAAGGTGATGCGAAAAAAAACCGGATCATTGCGGATACTGATCGGAAAGTGAAAGAATTGCTCTCGACAGCAGAGGCAGATGCAGAAGTGATCAGGGCCGAAGGGGAAGGGGAAGCAGCGAAAATCTATAATAGATCTTTTTCCAAAGATCCCGAATTCTATAAACTATACCGGACTCTTGAATCCTACAAAAAAACGATTGGAGATCAAACGGTCATCGTTCTGCCATCGGATTCCCCTTATGCGAGCTTGTTAATGGGAAACACTAAATAACCGCGTTGCCGTTCATTTTTCTTTCCGCTTCTACTCATGGTAGAATAGAGGAAGAAAATGAACGGCTTTTTGCGTTTATAAATAGAAGCTAAAATACTTGAACCTGTATGACTGGAGGAAGACGGATTTGGATAAAAAGTTAGTACTCATAGATGGAAATAGCATTGCTTACCGTGCGTTTTTTGCACTCCCGCTCTTGAATAATGATAAAGGGGTACATACGAATTCCGTATACGGATTCACCATGATGCTCAACCGCATTCTTGAAGAAGAAAAACCCTCGCACATCCTGGTTGCGTTCGATGCTGGAAAAACGACATTCAGACATGCGTCATTTAAAGAATACAAGGGAGGACGTCAAAAAACGCCGCCTGAATTATCCGAGCAATTTCCTTTCATTCGGGAGCTGCTCGATTGTTTTCAAATAAAAAGGTATGAACTGGAGAATTACGAGGCCGATGATATTATCGGTACACTGTCTTTACAAGCTGAAAAAGATGGTTTTGAAGTGAAAGTCATATCCGGTGATAAGGATTTAACACAATTATCCTCCCCCAATACGACGGTTTCCATTACGAAAAAGGGGATTACTGAAATTGAGGAGTATACGCCAAAGCATATCCATGAAAAATACGGGCTATCCCCTTTGCAGATCATCGATTTAAAAGGACTGATGGGAGATGCCTCCGACAATATACCAGGTATACCGGGTGTTGGTGAAAAGACCGCTCTTAAATTATTGCATCAATTTGAAACCGTTGAAAATCTTCTGCAATCGATTGATGAAGTAAGCGGACAAAAATTGAAAGAGAAAATAGAAGAACATAAAGACCTGGCGCTGCTGAGCAAGGAGCTTGCTACGATTACGAGGGAAGTCCCGCTTGAAGTTTCTGTAAGCGAGACCGAGTACAGTGGAATGGATCAGGATCGAGTCATTTCATTCTATAAAGAGCTTGGCTTTTCTACTTTGCTCGATAAATTGGATGTTACGGAAAGTGTACCGCTTGAACAGGAAGAGATAGAGGTCCACACGGCTGAAATGACAGCAGAAATGTTTGCGGATGAAAGTGCTCTATACGTTGAAATCTTAGAAGATAATTATCATCGTGCAGACATTATTGGAATTGCCATAAGTAATGAACATGGTCATTTTTACTTTCATGGAGAAAATGCTTTGAGTTCCGAGGCATTTAAATCCTGGGCAGAAGATGAAACAAAAAAGAAAACGGTTTTCGATGCGAAGCGTACGGTTGTGGCACTCCGCCACCGAGGAGTAGAAATAAAAGGCATCGATTTTGATGTGTTTTTAGCATCCTATATCCTGGATCCGGCAGAATCAGTGGACGAAGTGGCAGAAATCACGAAAACCCAAGGTGCTATTCGACTTGAAGCCGATGATGCTTTTTATGGGAAAGGAGCAAAACGCAAGTTACCTGAGGAGGCAGAATTAAGGGATCATATCGCCAGAAAAGCGAAGGCGATTCTTTCTCTGAAAGAGCCGATGGTTGATAAGCTTCATGAGTTTGAGCAATATGATTTATTAACGGATCTGGAGCTGCCTTTGTCGATCATCCTTGCAAATATGGAATGGCAGGGCATAAAGGTGGATAGTGGCCGGCTGAAAAACATGGGGCAGGAATTAGCCATCCGTTTAAGAACCATTGAAGGAAGAATTTTTGATTTGGCCGGAGAGGCTTTCAATATCAATTCACCTAAACAACTTGGGGCCATCCTATTTGAAAAATTGGAGCTCCCGGTCATGAAGAAAACTAAAACGGGATATTCCACATCAGCTGATGTACTGGAAAAACTGGAGAGCCAGCATGATATCGTTAAGGAAATATTACTGTACCGCCAGCTTGGTAAGTTGCAATCCACCTATATTGAAGGCTTGCTCAAAGTGGTCAATGGCAAAACGGAGAAGGTGCACACCCGTTTCAATCAAGCATTGACCCAGACCGGTCGGTTAAGTTCAACAGATCCGAATCTGCAAAATATCCCGATCAGACTTGAAGAGGGCAGGAAAATCAGGCAGGCCTTCATTCCTTCCGAAAAGGATTGGATCATTTTTGCTGCTGACTATTCGCAAATCGAGTTGCGGGTGCTGGCGCATATCGCCAATGACGACGGATTGGTTGAAGCGTTCCAGGCTGGTATGGACATTCATACAAGAACAGCGATGGATGTATTCCATGTATCCGCAGAAGAAGTCACTTCGAACATGAGGCGCCAAGCTAAGGCGGTCAACTTTGGAATCGTTTATGGTATAAGTGACTATGGGCTATCGCAAAGTCTTGGCATCACGAGGAAAGAAGCTGGAGAGTTCATCGAGAAGTATTTAAGGAGTTTTCCTGGTGTCCAGGAATATATGGAAGACAGCATACATGAAGCCCGTCAAAAAGGATACAGCACGACATTAATGCAAAGACGTCGCTATATACCTGAGATTACAAGCCGGAATTTTAACATCAGGAGCTTTGCCGAACGGACAGCGATGAACACGCCAATTCAAGGGAGTGCCGCGGATATCATCAAGCTTGCCATGATAAATATGAATAAGCGCCTGAAAAAAGAAGGGCTGAAAACGAGGATGCTTCTTCAGGTGCATGATGAATTGATTTTTGAAACTCCTCCCGAGGAACTTGAAATACTTAAAGTGATCGTGCCTGAGGAAATGGAAAATGCCATTGGATTGAATGTGCCCCTTAAAGTGGATTATGCCTTCGGGCCAACATGGTTTGATGCCAAATAATAAAAGATAGGTGATTGTAATGCCAGAACTTCCAGAAGTGGAAACAGTCAGAAGAACATTAGAGCAGCTAGTAATCGGAAAAGAGATCAAGGAAGTGTCCGTCTTCTGGCCAAAAATCATTAAAGCCCCTGAGCCTGTCGAACAGTTCCAGGATGCTCTAAGAGGGCAGACGATTCAGAGTATAGGGCGTCGGGGCAAGTTCCTCATTTTCACCTTGGATGATTATTCGATGGTTTCTCATTTAAGGATGGAGGGAAAATACGGGGTGCATCCAAAAGAAGAGCCGTTTGATAAGCATACCCATGTGATTTTCACTTTCACGGACGGCAGTGAACTTCGATACCGCGATGTTCGGAAATTCGGTACGATGCACCTATTTGCTAAAGGGGAAGAATTTGAGAGGTTGCCGCTGCTTCATTTAGGGCCTGAACCGCTATCTGAAGATTTTACAGTCGAGGGGCTCAGTGCGAAGTTGGCAAGAACCAACAGAAAAATCAAGCCAGTTCTCCTGGATCAAACGGTTGTCGTTGGAATTGGAAATATATATGTGGACGAGTCGTTATTCCGTGCTGGTATCCATCCGGAAAGGATAGCTTCTTCACTCTCAATGGAAGAAATCAAAAAGTTGCATGCAGAAATCATTACAACATTAGGTGAAGCGGTGGAAAAAGGAGGAAGTACGATTCGTTCATACGTCAACTCTCAAGGACAAATCGGCATGTTTCAGTTAGAACTGAATGTTTATGGACGAAAAGGCGAGAACTGTAAAACATGCGGAACGCCACTGGAAAAGCTAGTTGTTGCAGGACGCGGTACACATATTTGCCCATTATGCCAGCCGTACATGAGCTAATGTTTTTTCAAACACATCGGATGGGCTCCTTCCATATACTAGGGTAGCAACGAGATGGAAGGAGTAATATTCCGATGTGGCTACAAATTATTTTTCTTGCTTTTGCAGTTAGTATTGACGGATTTGGCGTAGGTTTGACATTCGGTATGCGGAAGATGAAAATCCCCTTAAAGTCAATAGCAGTCATCTCTTTTTGTTCTGCATTGAGTTTGGGCATAGCGATGGTCATCGGACAATTCATCAGTCAGCTCATATCTATCGGGGCGGCTGAAAAAACGGGGGGCATCATTCTCATTATTCTTGGTGCCTGGATGGTATACCAGTATTTTAAGCCTGACAAAGAACTGAATGAAGATAGATATCATGAAAAAATCATCTTTAATTTTGAAATAAAATCACTTGGGGTAGTCATCAATATTTTGCAAAAACCATTGAATGCCGATTTTGATAAATCAGGTACGATCACAGGTGTTGAAGCGCTTGTGCTTGGGTTTGCGCTATCGCTGGATGCGTTCGGGGCCGGGGTTGGAGCGGCCATGATCGGAATATCGCCAATCATCCTCGCTGGATGCATCGCTGTTATGAGTTCAATCTTCATATGGAGCGGACTCCAAAGCGGGAAATTGCTTTCAAATAATAAAATTGTCCAGCAGTTGACCTTTCTTCCAGGTGTACTTTTAATTTTTATCGGCTTATTCAAGTTATGTTAATTGATTTAAAAGGGGGAGCTTATGGGACAAATCATCGGAATCACTGGGGGCATCGCTAGCGGGAAAAGCAGTGTCAGCCTCTATTTACAAGAACTCGGATTCACAATCGTAGATGCAGATCTGGCTTCCCGTGCTGTCGTTGAGCCAGATGAAGAAGCGTATCATCAAGTGGTGAAAACGTTTGGAGAAGATATTTTATTGACGGATGGGACTATCGATCGCGTAAAGTTAGGGTCGATAATCTTTCATGATCAGGAAAAAAGATTGCTTTTGAATGGCATCGTGCATCCAGCCGTCAGAAAGTGGATGCGCCTCAAAACGGAAGCGGCGCTTGCAGCTGGTGAAGAAACGGTATTCATGGATATTCCGCTCCTATTCGAAAGTAAGCTAACATACATGGTGGAAAAAACACTTCTGATATATGTAGATGAGCGAGTTCAATTGGAACGCTTGATGAACAGGAATGGCCTATCGGAGACGGATGCTCTCGCCAGAATTCATTCGCAAATGCCCTTAGCTGATAAAAAGGCTTTGGCGGATGCCGTCATCGATAATAACGGGGACCTTACCGAAACGAAGAAGCAAGTGAAGGCCATACTTAGCGAATGGCATGTCATATAGGTGTCATAAAAGGAAGAAACCTCCAGGTTTCTTCCTTTTATGTTGAAAAAATAAGTGTAATCCGCATTTTTATTAGCACAATTCAACTTAATTATGTTATACTAATTACATATGAGAGGTAATAAGTATAACATTAATATTTTCAGGAGGGTCCGAACAATGAATTCAAGAATAGCGATTAACGGATTTGGGAGAATTGGAAGAATGGTTTTCCGAAAGGCCATATTAGATGAGAGTTTGGACATTGTTGCCATTAATGCAAGCTATCCTGCTGAAACTTTAGCCCACTTACTAAAGTATGATACGATACATGGTAAATTCGACGGTATCATTATAGCGGAAGATGATTCACTAGTAGTGAATGGCCGCCGAGTACAACTAATAAATAACCGCGATCCAAAGCAATTGCCTTGGAAAGAGATGAACATAGATATTGTAATTGAAGCTACTGGAAAATTCAATGATCGTTCTAAAGCGGCTCTTCATTTAGAAGCAGGGGCAAAAAGGGTGATTTTATCGGCACCGGGTAAAAATGAAGACGTTACCATTGTAATGGGCGTCAATCAGGAAGTGCTGGAAATTGACAAGCATTTTGTCATATCCAATGCATCTTGTACAACTAACTGTCTTGGACCTGTTGCAAAAGTCCTTGATGAAAAATTCGGCATAAACAACGGTTTAATGACAACGATCCATTCTTATACAAATGATCAAAATAATATCGATAACCCGCACAAAGACTTAAGACGTGCCCGTGCCGCTGCGGAAAGCATCATTCCTACGACTACAGGAGCTGCAAAAGCCATCTCCTTGGTGTTGCCTCAATTAAAAGGCAAGCTTCACGGAATGGCGTTACGCGTACCGACACCTAACGTATCTCTAGTCGATCTTGTTGTGGATTTAAACCAGGATGTCACGATTGAAGAAGTGAACCAAGCGTTCATCGACGCTTCAGAAAATGAACTAAAAGGAATCATGGAATTCACGATGGAACCTTTAGTTTCCAGTGATTTCAAAACGAATCCTCACTCTGCCATCATTGATGGTTTAACGACGATGATGATTGGTGACAGGAAAGTGAAAGTCCTGGCTTGGTATGATAATGAGTGGGGTTACTCCAACCGGGTAGTGGACCTTGTGAAATTAGTTGCGTCCGAGTTGAAAAGAACTTCCGAAGTCGAGTTATCAGTAAAATAATAAAAAAAAAAACGAGCCTGCTAAGTTTTTTTAGCGGGCTATTTTTAATTCAGTGATTAATCAATTTCTGGCCACTCTATGGTACTGAATAAACACGAAAACAGAATTTGCTCTACATGGGAACCTTTGCTATATCCCTATTACATATAAAGTTTATCTTTCTAAAAATTCAATTTGGAGTTGCAAAAAAAATTCAAACCATATATACTATGAATCGTGAACTTCTTCAAAAGCGGTTTGCATGATGGCTACTTAAAGGGTTAGGACCTCTTTGGACTAACTTTCCCCCGTGGTAGTTATCAGAACTTATTTTTAAATCATGGTAAGGGGGAAGCTTAATATGGAAACAGCTTACACTATGGAAACAATGGGTAGACATGTCATTTCTGAACTTTGGGGTTGTGACTTTGAAAAACTGAACAATATCGATTTGATTGAAAAGATTTTTGTTGATGCTGCTTTGAAATCAGGTGCAGAGGTACGCGAAGTTGCCTTTCACAAGTTTGCTCCACAAGGAGTTAGTGGGGTTGTCATCATTTCTGAATCACATTTAACGATTCACAGTTTTCCAGAACACGGCTATGCCAGCATTGATGTCTATACATGCGGTAACTTGGATCCGAATATTGCGGCAAATTATATTGCAGATGCTTTGAATGCGCAAACGCGTGAAAACATGGAGTTGCCACGTGGATTAGGTCCTGTACAAATGAAAAAAGCCAATATAAGTGCCCTATAAAAAACACGTATACACAGAGATGCCATGGGTGCATCTCTTTTTTAATGCCATGAATCGGCAACCTTCTTAATATTAATGGTACGTGCCAAAAGAGCACAAGACTTTGATGACGGACTTCAGCTGCTTGATCAAAAGTGCCTGCTGCTGGAAGTTACACTTTTTACTTGTACTGGCCGTTCCTTTTAATATAAGATTAAGATAGAAAAGTAATTCCTTGGGGAACATTTAGATAGGGGAGTCCTACATAAAATACGGAGCTGATAATGATGAAATGCCCATCATGTCAATATAATGGAACAAGAGTGCTCGATTCCAGGCCAGTCGATGAAAGTAAATCGATTCGACGACGCCGTGAATGTGAGGCATGTGGTTTTCGATTCACGACATTCGAAAAGGTGGAGGAAACACCACTCATTGTAGTGAAAAAAGGCGGGACACGGGAAGAGTTCAGTCGTGATAAAATCCTGCGTGGCTTAATCAGGGCTTGTGAAAAACGTCCGGTTCCCTTGAAAGAACTAGAACAAATTACCAGTTATGTAGAAAAAGAACTGCGCAACCAGGGCATAGCGGAAGTGAAAAGCGACAATGTCGGCGAAATGGTGATGGACAAGCTGGCAGAAGTCGATGAGGTTGCCTATGTTAGATTCGCATCCGTCTATCGTCAATTCAAAGATATTAATGTCTTTATCGATGAATTGAAAGATTTAATAAATAAAGAAAGAAAGTAGAGCTGAAGATTTACTTTGGCTCTTTTTTCACTACATCTTTTGAAAGGTTTGAATGGAGATGTCAATGCATTGGCAAGAATTGCTCCCAGCGGATTCATACATGGTCTCATCTGCGGGGCTGCTTCATGATTATGATCGGAAAATACTGACCCGACTATATCAACCTCTTATTGGACCTATCTGTATGAGCCTATACATGACGTTATGGAGTGAGTTGGAGGAAAACAGGCTATGGTCGGAAACCTCCTCGCATTATCAATTAATGAATACCATCGGCCTTAAGCTAGGTGATATTTACGAAGCACGCCTTTTACTTGAGGGAATCGGTTTGTTGAATGTATACAAGAAATCGAAAAATGATACGAAGGAATTTATCTATGAGTTGAACCCGCCGTTGTCCCCCCAGCAGTTTTTCACGGATGGAATGCTGAATGTCTACTTATATAAAAAGATTGGTAAAGCACATTTCAACCGGTTAAAGAGATTCTTTTGTGATGATCATATTGAACCGGATCAATATGAGAGTGTGACTAAATCTTTTGCGGAGGTATTCTCCTCCGATCATTTGGACTCATTATATGTAACGGATGAAGCGAAAAATGAATGGAAACCGATGCCAAAACAGCAATACATCGAGCGGACGGATGGAGTCGAGCCATCGGGATTTGACAGCTTATTTGATTTTGACCTTTTATTTGCCGGGATGAAATCCTCGATCGTACCGAAAAAGGCCTTTACACCGAAAATAAAAAGTACGATCGCCAAACTTGCCTTTTTATATGGCATTGATCCGCTTGAAATGCAAAAACTAGTAATGGATGCCGTTTCATTGGATGATGAGATCGATGAGGAGAACCTCAGAAAGGCAGCAAGGGATTGGTATCAAATCGAACGGCAGGCAGATATGCCCTCCCTTGTCAATCGTGTGCAGCCGATTCGTGAACGGACACAAAAAGAAGAACCGAAAACGCAGGAACAAGAGCTGATCCGTCATTTGGAGACGATTTCTCCACGGGAGCGGTTGATGCAATTGTCAGGCGGTGCAGAACCATCAAGCGGTGATTTGAAAGTGGTGGAAGGCGTAATGATCAATCAAAAGCTGAATCCAGGTGTCGTCAATGTCTTAATTGAATATGTCATGCTCAAAACGGATATGAAATTCACGAAGGGCTATGTGGAAAAGCTGGCAGGTCATTGGGCACGGCTGAAGGTTTCCACCGTCATCGAAGCGATGGAATTAGCTAAAAATGAACACAGGAAATATCAAGACTGGGCTCAAGGGAGCAGGAATGTTGCTAAGGGCGGCCGAAAAAAGGCGATTCGGGAAGAAGTGGTTCCGGAGTGGCTTGAGAAAAAGGAAGAAGTACAACAGGAGCAGAATACGGATCAGCCTGAATTGAATGCCCAGAAACGTGATCTCCAGGAAAAATGGAAGCAGTGGAAAGCAGGAGGTGAAATGAACGATGGAAAAGATTAATAGTTCCCTTAATAAATTGGCCAATACAAACCAATTTCAAGAGCGTTATGAAAAGCTAAAACAGGAGATTTTTGAAGACGAACAGGTGCGGTTGTTTTTAAATGCCAACAGTTCGACTGTCACGAATGAAATGATTGATAAAAACTTAGGAAAACTTTATGAATTCACTTCACAAAGCAATAAGTGTGATAAATGTCCCAGCTTGGATGGCTGCATCAATATGATGCATGGTTATTATCCCAAATTGGTCGTTCAGGGGAAAGCCCTGAATCTGCATTATGAAATCTGTCCGCGGAAATTGGCAGAGGATGAAAAGCGGAAACGGGAAAAATTGATCCGCAGCCTTTATGTGCCGAAGGATATTTTAAAGGCGACGATCGAAGATTTTACACAAACGGATGATGAAAACAAACGCTTGGGTGTATTAAGTAAGGCGATGTCGTTCATTATGGAGTATGAGCCAGGCGAAAGGCAAAAAGGCTTATATATATATGGGAAGTTCGGAGTTGGAAAAACGTATTTATTAGGTGCTATTGCCAATGAACTTGCTGAAAGGCAAATTTCCTCTCTTATTGTCTATGTACCTGACTACCTAAGGGAACTTAAGGGATCGATAGGTGATAATACGGTCAATGAAAAAATTGAGATGGTGAAGACGGCACCTGTCCTCATGTTGGATGATATTGGGGCAGAGTCGATGACGAGCTGGGGGCGCGATGAGGTTTTTGGTCCGATTTTACAATTTAGGATGCTGGAAAACCTGCCGACGTTTTTCACTTCGAACTTTGACTTGAATGGCCTGGAGAATCACTTAACTTTTTCACAGCGTGGTGAGAAGGAAGAAGTGAAGGCTGCCAGGGTATTGGAAAGAATTCAATATTTAGCGGAGCCGGTCAAGCTGGATGGAGTAAACCGGAGAAGGTAAAAGAAAAGTGGTCTCTAAATAGAGATCACTTTTTTCTTAATACAAGGCCCATCCTACTTCTAAACACGTCCGCATCCCCATATACATGAAAAAAGAAGCAAGGGGGAAGGGGGGATGTCGTAGTGCAAATTTTGTTTCATAATGATTCTGAGGCTTTGAAATTACTGAATTTCGTTTCTGTCCATCCACTAGGGGCAGAATTTCGACCATACATTCAATTTCTTCCGCAACAAGGTATGCATGTGGATATGACGAAGTCTTCAGGTGATAAATGGCTAATCCTGCTACGTGATGCCTTTCATTCATTTTTATTGGAAGAAAAGACGCTTCCGATTCTTGAACAAATAATAGTTGGTAAATTTTTCTATAGAGAACGGGAAGAAATTGAAGCCATCCTTGAGATTGCTTCATCAATCATTGAAGGGGAAAGGGCCAAGAATGAGGAGAAGGCATTCAGTACGGAGAAACGATCAATTGAGGTCGGCCTTCAAAGCATTTTGGAGGGACAGGTATCTTTTTCATTCGATTCTTTTACGACCTTCCGTTTAAAGTCATTCCAGCATTCCTTGGAAAAGTATGTTATTAAGGCCATCGATGAATATAAGTTGGAGCAGGACTATCAAAATTTCATAGCTACTCTCCGCGATTGCCTTCATGGGCAGGAGTCGAAATTAAGGAAGCTTCACCTTGTCAACAACGACGGTTTTCATTTCTATGATCAGGAATACAGCAAGCTTGACCGACCAAAAATTAATAGTTTGATCGACAGGAGTCTTCTTGCCAAAAGTTCACTTTTTCTCGATACAGTGATACTTGCCCCACTGCTATCGATTGCTCCTGAAAACTTGTGTATCTATACAGACGACAGGGACGAGGGACTAATTCAAACCATCGCAAGAATTTTCGAAGAGCGGGCGACCGTCCTGCCGCTTTCGTCATTCTCGAAGTCATTCGAATGAACTTTTTTGGAAAAGAGAAAATTAACCTTGATTTTCACCGTATAACAAATTATAATTTCCTACATACTATTAAAAAACAAAAAGTTATGATGAGGACAAGGGTATTCTAGTTGCCGTTTATCAGAGAGGGGAGCCATCAGGCTGAAAGCTTCCTATTCGCATGGAGCACTTACCACCTTTAAACTTCGGCTCGGAAAGCAATCAATTTGCGAATATGAGCTGACGGGAAGCTGCCGTTACCAAGTTACAAGTGCCATTTTGCCTTGAAAAGCAAGATGGAACGAGGGTGGAACCGCGGGTAAATGACATTTATGACTAAGCTCGTCCCTGTTTTTATACAGGGGCGGGCTTTTTGTGTTGTAATGGAATCGGATACCTGCAAGAATATTTTTTTATCAATAAGAGGGAGTGGAATTGAATGTCTGAATTACTGAAAATATCTTTTCCTGACGGAGCGGTTAAGGAGTTTGCTAAAGGCACAACAACTGAAGACATCGCTGCATCCATCAGTCCTGGTTTAAGAAAAAAATCCATTGCTGGAAAATTCAATGGTGAACTATATGATTTGAAACGCCCGATTGAAGAAAACGGTACTATAGAAATCGTTACACAGGATACTGCGGATGCGCTTGAAGTGTTACGTCACAGTACTGCCCACTTAATGGCACAAGCCATCAAACGCTTGTACAAAAACGCAAAATTCGGTGTTGGTCCAGTCATCGAAGGCGGTTTTTACTACGATATAGATCTAGAGGAATCATTGACTCCCGAAGACCTTCCATTGATTGAAAAGGAAATGAAGAAAATCGTCAACGAAAACTTGGAAATTTCCCGCATTGAAGTCAGTCGTGATGAAGCCATATCCCGTTTTAAAGAAATAGGCGACGAGTATAAACTCGAGTTGATCGATGCGATTCCTGCCGATCAGCAAGTAACGCTTTATGAGCAAGGGGAATTCTTTGACCTTTGTCGTGGCATTCACGTTCCATCAACTGGGAAAATCAAAGAATTCAAGCTATTGAGCATCGCCGGTGCATACTGGAGAGGCGATAGCAAAAACAAAATGCTTCAGCGTATCTACGGAACGGCTTTCTATAAAAAAGAAGATTTAGCCGAACACCTGCGTTTCCTAGAAGAAGCCAAGGAACGTGACCACCGTAAAATCGGTAAAGAATTGAACTTGTTCATGAGCGCACAAAAAGTGGGTCAAGGGTTGCCGATGTGGCTACCAAAAGGCGCGACCATTCGCCGGACTATCGAACGGTATATCGTTGATAAGGAAGAACGTCTGGGCTATGACCATGTCTACACACCTGTAATGGGAAGCGTGGACCTTTATAAAACATCCGGACACTGGGATCACTACCAGGACGACATGTTCCCAGTCATGGAGATGGAAAACGAACAGCTTGTATTGCGTCCGATGAACTGTCCGCATCACATGATGGTATATAAAAACAGTATCCACAGCTACCGTGAACTGCCGATCCGGATTGCCGAACTTGGCTTGATGCACCGCTATGAAATGTCAGGTGCCCTTTCCGGCCTTCAGCGTGTACGTGGGATGACATTGAATGATGCTCACATATTCGTTCGTCCAGATCAAATCAAAGAAGAGTTTAAGCGTGTTGTGAACTTGGTTCTGGAAGTATATAAAGATTTCGATATTAATGATTATTCATTCCGTCTGTCTTATCGTGATCCGCAAGATACTGAAAAATATTTCGATGATGATGCCATGTGGGAAAAAGCACAAAGCATGTTAAAAGAAGCAATGGATGAACTTGGTCTGGATTACTTTGAAGCAGAAGGTGAAGCCGCATTCTACGGTCCTAAGCTTGACGTTCAAGTGCGTACGGCTTTAGGCAAAGACGAAACGCTTTCCACTGTTCAGCTTGATTTCTTGCTTCCTGAACGCTTTGATCTTAATTATGTTGGTGAAGACGGCAAGCAACACCGTCCGGTTGTCATCCACCGCGGAGTCGTTTCCACAATGGAACGTTTCGTTGCATACTTGATCGAAGAATACAAGGGGGCATTCCCGACGTGGCTTGCACCTATCCAAGCACAAGTGATTCCTGTCTCACCGGGAGTACACTTGGATTATGCGAAAGAAGTGCAAGAAAAGCTTAAAGCGCAAGGCATTCGCGTCGATTTGGATACACGTGACGAGAAAATTGGTTATAAAATCCGTGAAGCGCAAATGCAAAAAATTCCATACATGCTGGTTGTTGGTGACAATGAAGTTAACGAAGGCAGTGTGAACGTACGTAAATACGGTGAACAAAAATCGGAAACGATCGCTTTTGAAGATTTTGTTTCAGCGATTAAAGCGGAAGTAAGCCGCTAATAGCAAAAGAGGGGCACAAGTCGTTGTGTCCCTCTTTTAATTAAGTCATGATAAAATGAAATCAACATGTGAATGAATGTACAACAATGAAAAGGAGGGTCAGCATGAAGAAGAAGTTTTCTTATCTATTCGGGCCAACATTCCTTGCCATCCTCATCTTATTGCTAATGGATGAGTATCGACAATATGCGATTGTCCCGGTCCTGTTTTTTTGGATAGTCCTTTTTTCTTGGGATACCATTGAGAAAAAGAAAAAGGCCAAAGACAATTCTTAACAATGGAGAATCGGTTCAATATGGCGTGGGCCAAAGGGGGAATGGGGAGAAGTGGAAATTCGTAAGGCTTCAAAGCAAGATGCAAGTAAATTGGCAGCTCTATTCAATCATGTTGAAGATTCCGGGTATATGCTGTTCAACCCTGGAGAAAGAAAAGCGACGGGGAAACAAATGGAGAAGCAAATGGAGCAAATCGAAAAAAATCCCCTTTCTGTTTTCCTCGTTGCTGCTAGCGGCCATGAGTTGAATGGTTACCTAATCTTATTGGGCAATCAAATGAGCCGAACGAGGCATTCAGCCAAAATCGTCATCGGCATCAATGAGCAGGACAGAGGAAAAGGCATCGGTACGAAGTTATTTCAGAAAATGGAGGAGCATGCACGGACAAACGAAATACGGCGCTTGGCATTGTCCGTGATTGCAAACAACGCCCCTGCGCTATCCTTATATCGAAAGATGGGCTTTGAACAAGAAGGAATAAAGCGCGAATCTCTGTTTTTTGATGGGAAGTATCATGATGAATATTTATTGTCCAAATTACTTTAAAAAAACGTATTGTCAAAATACAGAATGTCTGATAATATTAATTTTGTTGTGAAAAACGAATAAATTTAGCATTTGACAAGTCATCAGTGTTTATGATATATTTCTAAAGTGAATTGAATACGTGTTTGAGGAAAAGAAGAAGCACCCGCTTCTCACCTGGTTGACGCAAGCAATGCAGTTAACAGGTCATGATTTGATTATTTGGATCTTTCTGAATGAGTCTATCAGTGTGGGTGCAGCATGCATCCACACTTTTTTATTATGATTATATCCTGTAAGCGAGTTGTGAGCGTGACCGAATTGATTCAAATATTCGTATTCGCCAATATCTTTGGAGGTGGCTAACTATTAGTAAAGACGCGATGGTAAACGAGGGCATCCGAGCCCGTGAAGTTCGTCTTATTGACCAAAACGGAGAACAACTTGGAATTAAAACGAAATTCGAAGCATTGGAAATTGCCGCTCGTGTAAATCTTGATCTAGTTTTAGTTGCTGCAAATGCAAAGCCTCCGGTAGCCCGGATCATGGACTACGGAAAACACCGCTTCGAGCAGCAAAAGAAAGACAAGGAAGCACGTAAAAATCAAAAAGTCATCAGTCTGAAAGAGGTTCGTTTGAGCCCGACGATTGAAGAACATGATTTCAATACGAAGCTTCGCAACGGTATTAAATTCCTTGAAAAAGGCGATAAAGTAAAAGCTTCTATCCGATTCAAAGGACGTGCCATTACACATAAGGAAATTGGTCAACGTGTACTCGTTCGTTTTTCTGAAGCATGTAAAGAAGTGGCTACAATCGAGCAACACCCAAAAATGGACGGGCGCAGCATGTTCATTATCTTAGCACCGAAAAACGAAAAGTAATTGTAAAGTAATTTGTAATGAGGAGGAATACCTTATGCCTAAAATGAAAACTCACCGCGGATCTGCTAAACGTTTCAAAAAGACTGGATCCGGCAAACTTAAGCGTTCGAACGCTTACACAAGCCATTTATTTGCTAACAAATCTACTAAGCAAAAGCGTAAGCTTCGCAAAGCTAGCCTTGTAAGCAAAGGTGACTTCAAACGTATTCGTCATATGTTAGACAACATTAAATAAGTTCGATTTATCGAGTTAAATAGGAGGGAAATAACATGCCACGTGTAAAAGGCGGTACTGTTACTCGCAAACGTCGTAAAAAGGTAATAAAATTAGCTAAAGGTTACTATGGCGCGAAACATATTCTTTTCAAAGTAGCTAACCAACAAGTAATGAAGTCAGGAAACTATGCTTTCCGTGACCGTCGTCAGAAAAAACGTGATTTCCGCAAACTTTGGATCACTCGTATCAACGCTGCAGCACGCATCAACGGTCTTTCTTATAGCCGTTTAATGCATGGTCTAAAGCTTGCTGGTATCGAAGTGAACCGCAAAATGCTTGCAGATCTTGCTGTTGCTGACGAACAAGCTTTTGCTCAATTAGCAACTGCTGCTAAACAACAATTAGACAAATAAGTCTGACTGATATCAGCCACTCTCTTTTCAAGAGGGTGGCTTTTTACATATTTAAAGGAGGGAATGAGGATGCAAGGTGTATGGATCGTTGTTGCTTATATGATCTTCACAAACATCATCGGGTTTGCCATAATGGGGGTCGACAAAAGGAAAGCGCGAAATCGGGAGTACCGGATCAGTGAAAAGACACTTTGGTTTTGGGCAGTCATAGGCGGAGGGACAGGGTCCTTTTTCGGGATGAGGCATTTCCGCCATAAGACGAAGCATGCCGCTTTTAAGTGGGGGCTGCCTATATTGATGGTGATTCAATTAGGCTTATTCATCAAGATATTCATTCAATAGTCATATGAAGCCGGTATAATGTATATGCTTGTAAAAGCAGCAAAGAGTAGCTGGAGGGAGAGCATGAATGATAAACTGACACTTGTGATGAGCTACGTTCAATCCGGCAGCGTGTTTGCACCTTTGATTTTTATCACGTTTCATTTATTACGGCAATTTTTATTCATTCCTGTCATTGTGGTTTGCATGTCTGGCGGCGTTTTATTCGGGGCAGCTTTTGGAACCATCTATTCGATAATCGGTTTGACCTTGTCCAGTATGGTCTTTTATTTCGTAATAGGCAAATTTCCAAAAACAAAGGATAAGTTACTGCGGCTTAAGAATAAGCTGTTTGGAAACCGAAAATTAAACAGCCGGCAAATTGCAGTCCTGAGGCTAATACCGTTCATCCACTTTTACCTGTTATCGCTTTGCTTATTGGAATCCAATAAGGGATTGAAAAATTATTTTTATTTATCCTTCATGACTAATATCCCTGTAGCATTCGTATACACGGTTTTTGGCCACTATATTGCAGATTTCAGTCCAACTCTGATTGTCATTATTTTATTATCATTAACCGTATTGCTATATTTATTGAGAGAGAAGCAGACGGTCGTTCCGTGGAAGGAATTTTTCCGATCACATGATTAAATTAGGGCCTTGAGTTCATTTCTCTCAAGGCCCTTCATAATGTCCAATGTTTATCATTCTTCCAAAAATTCCTTAATCGGGCTTTTCCAATCAATAACGGCATCCGGATATTGTTTTTTGATGGCTGCCTCGATTTTTAAAAAGTCATTTCGCTTCAAGCCTTTCAAGCCGGCCACTTTTTTAGGCCACATGAAGATGGAGATGACCTCGAAGGAGCGTTCCGTCGTCCCTAAATACTTTTCCCCTTCAAACATCACCCCATTGTACGTCAATAAAAAATTCTTGCGTATGTTCGCTGTATCGTCCAGCAGAAAGAACTTTTTCTGTTCATGTGCCAGCTCTAATTTTCTTTTCGGATTTAATAGGTATTTGATGACCGTATATATTAAGAAGATGATGAGAGCCAAAATAATGAACCGGATGATCAATACCATGGAGCTACCTCCCTTAAACAGAGTGATTCCCTTCATTTACGTATGGGTTTTTAATAAGTTTCATTTATTTGATATAATTTAAGGAAGACGATAGAAAGTAGTGATGAAAAATGAACATAGTTAAATTGATGGACATGCAGGCGGCTTTAGATGAGCATATACAAACTAAGCATGATTTGGCTGCTGAAAACTTGATCGAAAGGAAGATACTTGCTCTTTTAGTGGAGCTTGGGGAGCTTGCTAATGAAACGAGATGTTTTAAATTCTGGAGCCTTAAAGGCCCTTCGGAGAAAGAAACGATTTTGGCTGAATACGTGGATGGGATACATTTCATTTTGTCACTAGGGATTGAACAGGGATTTGTTCCAGAGGTACCTTCTGCCCTCAAAATTGATCAGGTGGATTTGACGGCTCAATTTACTGCGATTTACGGGTACATCAGTGAGTTTCGCACACAATTGACAGAGTCATCATTTCAAAAGGTTTTTACTGAGTATTTACATTTAGGTGAATTGCTCGGATTTTCTGCAGAGGATGTGGAAAAAGCATACGTAAGTAAAAATGAAGTGAACTACGAACGGCAAAAGCAAGGCTACTGATTGTTTATATAACCTTTATTTTGTATAATTATTCTTGTGATGTAATTAAAAGGGAGGTAATCGCATGGCTCAATTAGATGAAACGTTAAGAATGCTTCGTGACTTAACGGATGCTAAAGGCATTGCAGGAAATGAAAGTGAAGTAAGAAAAGTGATGACTGAATACATAACACCTTTTGCGGATGAAATATCGACAGATGGCTTGGGTAGTTTGATTGCCATGAAAACGGGTGATGTGAATGGTCCGAAAATCGTCGTTACTGGGCATATGGACGAAGTCGGTTTCATGATCACGCAAATTGATGATAAAGGATTTCTGCGTTTTCAGCCTGTAGGAGGCTGGTGGTCACAGGTAATGCTTGCCCAACGCGTGACGATCGTTACGAGTAAAGGGGATGTAACAGGCATTATCGGTTCCAAGCCGCCACATATCCTGTCAGCCGATGCCAGGAAAAAGCCGATTGATATTAAGGATATGTTTATTGATATTGGTGCGACAAGCAAAGAAGAAGTGAAAGAATGGGGCGTCAAGCCAGGAGATATGGTTGTGCCATATTTCGAATTTACGGTCATGAATAATGAAAAGATGCTGCTTGCCAAAGCCTGGGATAATCGAATTGGCTGTGCAATCGCCATTGATGTCCTTAAACAGTTGAAAGATTGCGACCATCCTAATGTCGTTTATGGAATCGGCGCGGTGCAAGAAGAGGTGGGGCTGCGAGGGTCTAAAACATCGACATTCAAAATTCAGCCGGATATCGGTTTCGCCGTCGATGTCGGCATAGCTGGTGATACACCAGGGGTAACCGATAAAGAAGCGATGAGTAAAATGGGTGAGGGTCCGCAAATCGTAATATACGATGCATCGATGGTAGCGCATAAGGGCTTACGGGATTTCGTTACCGACACGGCTGATGAAATGAACATTCCTTATCAATATGAATCGATTCCAGGTGGTGGGACGGATGCCGGCTCCATCCATTTAACGGCAAATGGAGTACCTGCACTCGCAATCACAATTGCTACCCGTTACATTCATTCACATGCCGCAATGCTTCACCGGGATGATTATGAGAATGCTGTAAAGCTCATTGTCGAAGTGATCAAACGTCTAGACCGTGAAGCCGTTGATCGTATCATTTACGAGTAATGCCGTGAAAGATATAAATGGAGAGGCCCCAAAGGGACCTCTCCATTTTCTTTTTCACCTATTTACTTATCTTCGACGACTATATAAACCGCTTGTATAGGGCCGTGGACGCCAACGACAAGATCCATTTCGATATCGGCAGAATTGCTTGGTCCTGTTATGAAATTAATGCAGGAAGGAACCAATTCACCTCGAGTGACTTTTGAACGAATGGCCGCTGCAGCCTGGGTCATTCGCGGAACGATGGTGCTTTTGGGGATGATGGAAACATGGCAGGAGGGAAGGAAGCTGATGGAACGGCCATGATCCTTGCTGCTGAACAAGACGACCGTCGCTGATTCTGCCAGTGTCATTTCACTGAATGTGATTCCGATGTTAGCACTTTCAGCTTTCTCGATATTTTTTTGCCCTGCCTGATGATCCCATATATGGACACCTTTTTCCTTTAAGGTATCCGCCAAGCCATAGTCAGAAAATCGATCGTCCTTCGGGATGATCAAGGGTCCATTTCCAAGCTCCTCAATCACCTGTTTTAAACACTGCACCACTTGCTTGGAGTCGGTGAGGTGAAACTGTGTATGTACCCGTTTGCTTTGCTCCTGCAATTCCTCGACAAGATCATTTTGTGTCGCATGTTTCAAAACCTCTTTTTGGGGGGCGTGCTTCCATACGGGAACGGAGATTCCTTCCGTTATCGGAGCTCTTCCCAGGTTTTGGGCAATCTTATTTAAAAACGTCCCTTCATTATGGATGGTTCCATTCATGATGGTTTCCCTCCTTTTTCACGATTTTTGAACCAGTCCCGAAAGCTTTCTTTGCCTGGAGCAGGGAACTCGCGGCTTTCCGTCCACGTTTTGAGTGGTCCCGGTCCTTTTGAGATGATATCCCCCGTTTTAAAAGGAGACATCGCTGATGGGGCTATTTTGGAACCGAACTTATAAAGCATGGGAGAGGCTGCACCGATTCCGAAGGCTTTCATGGCGATCTTTTCTGATAATGGAGCCATTTTTTCCTTTTCGACGATTACCTCACGATGCTTTCTTAATAAATCGTGCAGAGGGATTTTTACCGGACAGGCATCTGTACAGGCTGCACAAAGAGTCGAGGCATATGGAAGCTCCTTAAAATCATCATATCCTCCGAGCAAGGGAGAAAGCACGGCACCGATGGGACCCGGATAAATAGAACCGTATGAATGGCCGCCAACCTGGCGATAGACCGGGCATACATTAATACAGGCAGCACAGCGAATGCATTGAAGGACGGATTGAAACTCGGTTCCTAAAATGGAGGAACGTCCATTATCTACGATCACAAGGTGGAATTCCTCAGGTCCGTCGACATCACCTTCATCACGTGGACCGGTAAGTGTAGTGATGTAGCTGGTTAATCTTTGACCGACAGCGCTTCTGGTCAATAAACTGACTAGGACCTCGAATTCATCGAAAGTAGGGACAAGCCGTTCCATTCCCATCACGGTAATTTGTGTTTTTGGAAGGGCTGTGACCAAATCGGCGTTTCCTTCGTTCGTAACCAACCCGATCGAGCCCGTGTCCGCAATCGCAAAATTACAGCCGGTAATGCCTACATCGGCGCTTAAGAAATCTTTACGGAGAACGCCCCGGACATGGGCGGTAAGCTCTTCCGGCTTTTCCGTTTGCGTATATGCAAGCTTCTCTTTAAAGACATCCCGTATTTGTTCTTTATTTTTATGGAGAGCAGGTGCGACGATATGGGAAGGGGGATCATGATCATCCACTTGTAATATGTATTCACCAAGGTCGGTTTCAACAACATCAAGGCCAACAGCCTCTAGGGTTGCATTCAAATTGATTTCTTCCGTGACCATCGATTTGGATTTCACGACCTTTTTAGCCTTCTTTTTGATAATGACATCCTTGATGTATCCGCTTGCTTCTTCAGCCGTTTCAGCGAAAAAGACATGACCGCCCCTTTTCGAAACGTTTTCTGCAAGCTGGTGCAAATAAAAATCAAGGTTGCTAAGGACATGCTGGCGGATTTCCTGCCCAAGGGAACGCCAATCTTCCCAGCTTCCCAATTCATCAACGGCGGTCAGACGCCGTCCGTGTAATCGTTCTTGGGCACTCGATACGGCCAAGCGCATAAAATCATTTTGTATTCCTTCATCCACCCGGTCTTTAAACTTGGCAGAGCTTGTTTTCATAGCCATAATTTTTTCCCTCCTCGCCTTTCTTAAATACTATTCAGGACTTCCGCAATATGAAGCACTTTAACCGGCTGCCCCTTCCTTTGGATACGTCCGCCGATATTCATCAAGCACCCCGCATCCCCGCCAATTAAAAAATCGGCTCCGGTATCTTCAATATTGCAAACTTTCTCCTCCACCATTTGTCCGGATATATCACCCATCTTAACTGAAAACGTTCCACCGAACCCACAGCAGTTTTGAGCATCTGGAAGAGGTGTCATTTCCAGGCCTTTAACATGACTTAACAAGATGGCAGGGGCTTCTTTCACTTTAAGCAGCCGTGTCATATGGCACGAAGTATGATAAGTTGCCTTCCCCTTAAGGGTTGCTCCAACGTCGGTTACTTTTAAGACATCTACGATGAATTGGGTCAATTCATAGGTTTTTTCCGCCAATGAGGCTGCCTTCTTTTCCCATTCGGCATCGCCTTTGAATAGAACCGGGTATTCTTTGAACATCGCTGCACAGGAACCGGAAGGAGTTACGATATATTCAGCATGCGCAAACGTATTAATCATCTTTTTCATAGCTTCCTTCGAATCTTTCGTATACCCGCTATTATATGCCGGCTGTCCACAGCATATCTGGGATTCCGGGAAATCAATCTCGCAGCCTAATCTTTCAAGTAGCTCCACTGTTGCCTTCCCGACATTGGATTGAAATAAATCAACTAAACATGTTGCAAAGAGAGTCACTTTCAATCTGAACTCCTCCTTTTTTTATTTAAGTTAACAGGTCATCTGATGACTAAAAAATGGAAAAAGGAAATGGCTAATATACCAATTTCCAAGAATTTTAAATGAAGAAATCATTTTCAAAATAATATATCAATTTTATCTTTGTTTGTATAGAGTTTTTTGAAAATTAAAGAAAGATCAATTATTCTATTGCTGATTTTTTTGGATGACCCTATCCAGTGATTCCTCTACACTTTGAAGGTGAAACAGCATGGCATTGCGGGCTCTAGCTTCATCTTGTTCCACTATCGCATCATATATCAGGGCATGCTGCTGGTAAAGCTGTTTAAGTGTCATTTCTTCAGAATATAGCGCAATCCGCCTGATATCACCCATTTTTTCCGTCATTAATTCAGAGAGGTGGTTCATCAATGTAATCAGCAGCTCATTTTGGGAAGCGTTTGCCACTGCAACATGGAAGGCTATGTCCGCTTTGTCACTCAGTTCTTCATCGTCCGATACCTTTTCCATATCAGAAAGCTTTTCCTTGAGTTCGCTAAGGTTTTCTTCCGTCCTTTTCTTTGCAGCCACTTCTGCCGTACCGGACTCAAGAATCTTCCGAACTTCCAGCAAATGCTTGATATTGTCTTGATCCATCAAAAGGGCAGCAGACAAGGGATGGTTCATGATAGTCGGGTCGAATGTTTTAACGAATGTTCCTTCCCCTTGTTTGATTTCAATGAGGCCCATTGAACTTAACGCACTTAATGCTTCACGGATGGCCGGACGCCCGACTTGGAAATTTTCCGCAAGCTGTTGAATGGAATCCAATTGTTCACCTGGTTTCAGGCTACCGGACCGAATCATTTCATAAAGTTCATCGCTGACTTCTTCATAAATTTTTTTCGGTTTTATTTTTTTATATACCAAGTACTAGCACCTCTATTTTCTTTGAGTTTCTCTGGTTAATATTATATAACACAAATGATCATTCACACTTCTTGAAGGGGAAAAATCACAAAAAATAAAAAAAAAATCTTGATTTTATATTTTTAATCATTTAATTTTAATGAATACTCATCAAGTCATCTGATGTCTTAGAATATTTGGATATGTAAGGGTTTTCACCCCGAGTCAGATTTCTGAAATTTTAAAAAATTTATAGAAAATGGAGTCGAAAATGAATGACATGGACACAAAACTTTACGCCGATCACCGATAATTTAGTTTTATCTTCTCTTGTCGCACTCATCCCAATTCTTTACTTTTTCTGGGCCCTTACCATCAAACGGATGAAAGGCTATATTGCAGGTCTAACGACTTTGCTTGTAGCTCTTGCAGTGGCTATATTACTATATGGAATGCCTGCAGGGACGGCAGTGATGTCTGCTTCACAAGGAGCAATTTACGGGCTGCTCCCAATCGGCTGGATAATCATCACTTCGGTTTTTTTGTACAAAATGACTGTCAAAAGCGGACAATTCAATATTATTCGTTCTTCGGTGCTTTCACTTACCGAAGACCGCCGCCTTCAGGCATTATTGGTCGCCTTTTCTTTCGGGGCCTTTTTGGAGGGTGCCGCGGGATTTGGTGCACCGGTTGCCATTTCAGCCGCGCTTTTGGTTGGTCTAGGTTTTAACCCGCTTTATGCAGCCGGGATTTGTTTGATCGCGAACACCGCGCCGGTAGCATTCGGGGCGGTTGGCATACCGATCATCGCCATGGAAGGCCCTACTGGCATCGCCGCGATGGAGATATCAAAAATGGTTGGCCGTCAATTGCCATTCCTTTCGGCCTTCATTCCTCTTTATCTCATTTTGATAATGACAGGGTGGAAAAGGTCACTCGAAGTTCTGCCAGCCATTTTGGTTTCCGGATTTTCCTTTGCCATTACCCAGTACTTAAGTTCAAATTTCCTTGGGCCAGAGTTACCGGATATCCTCTCTGCGTTAGTGTCACTATTTGCATTAGCGATTTTTCTTAAATTTTGGAAACCTAAAACGATCTTTCGTTTTGCTTCCGAGGAAACAGCAGCAGCAGTCGAACCATTGGATGATAGGGCCGAAGCCGAAACTACGTACACGAAAATGCAGATATTTCATGCTTGGTCCCCCTTCCTTTTGTTAACGCTTTTCATAACAATATGGGGGATGAACCCAATAAAGCCGGCGCTCTCCGGTCATTATGAAGGCAGCAATGTGCTGCTTGGCGGAATCAATGAAATCGGGAAACTATTAACCTTCCAAATCGAAGTGCCAGGTCTGCATAACGAGATAATAGGAAGCAATGGATTGCCGATTGCCGCTTTCTATAAAATAGAACTGCTTGGAGCAGCGGGAACGGCCATTTTATTGGCTGCAATCGTCACAAAGTTCATTGCACATATGTCTGCAAAAGCCTTTTTTAACACATTTGCCGAAGCGATGAAAGAGTTGGCAAAACCGATCCTGATGATTTCTTCCGTGGTGGCTTTTGCCTACGTGACGAATGCTTCCGGCATGTCGACTACACTCGGGATGACTCTTGCAAAATCTGGGGATTTGTTTCCGTTCTTCGCACCAGTTCTCGGCTGGCTGGGTGTGTTTATAACCGGGTCGGATACATCAGCTAATCTCCTATTCGGCAGTCTTCAAAAAGTAACGGCTCTTAAAGTGGGGATGGAACCGGTCCTGGCGCTTGCGGCGAACTCATCTGGAGGGGTCACTGGGAAGATGATTTCACCTCAATCGATAGCGATTGCTTGTGCTGCCGTTGGATTGGCTGGCAGGGAATCAGAATTATTGAGGTTCACGATCAAACATAGTTTATTCTTATTGCTGCTAGTTTGTGTGATTACTTTCTTGCAAAATGGCGTCCTTTCCTGGATGATACCATAAGTAGAATGGGGCTCCCTTTTGAAAGCCTCCATATTTTCCAAGGACATTCGAAAAGGAGGACATCTTATGCAATTGGCAGCTGTGGCAGAAAAGCTAGTTCAAGAGGTTCGAAAGCTGATTGACGAAGAAATCATTATTATTGATCATGCTGGCACGATTATCGCAAGCACCGATAACAGCCGTATTGGGTCCTATCATGAAGGTGCCATACACGCTTTCAAAAATCGTGAGAAATTGATCATCAATAAACAGGATGAACGAAGTTGGATAGGGGTGAAGGCGGGAATAAACCTACCTATTTTCTTCAATCAGGAGGCTGTCTGTGTAATTGGAATCACCGGAGACCCTAAATATGTTTCCCCCTATGCAGAACTATTGAAAAAGATGACGGAGATGTTCATTCAAGAAAGCTATCACTTTGAACAAGCGGAGTCTCAATCACGTCTGATGGAATTCTTTGTATTTGAATGGCATCAGCTGCAAAGTTTCAATGAGCCATTCCTTCAGAAGGCGAAGCTGCTTGGGATCGATGTTCATGTAGACCGGATCATCATTCTTGGTGAATTTAATACTGAAAAAATCATTGAACCCCATGTGTGGAGAACGCTTCAAATCTACATAAAGCAGCAGCATCCATTGGATATCGCAGTCCGATGGGGGAGGAACCAGTTCGTCATTCTTTCAATAGCCGATTTTATCGGTTCAAAAACCCAACAATTATCGAAGATGAGCCTACTTCAAAGAAAGCTAGAAGAAAGTTCCGGTTATAAAGTGAGTATAGGGGTTAGCTCTCGTACACCAGGATCCTCATTCCGGCAAGCGTTTTTTAAAGCAGAACGTTCCTTGAAAATTGCGTTCCCCTCATCGGGAATCATCTTTGATGAGGACTTGAAGCTTGAAGTCCTGCTAGATGAAGTCACTCCTGAAACAAGACATGAATATTTATCACGGACGATTTCGGATTTGCTTCCTAATGAGGATTTGCTTAAAACCCTTTCCATGTATTTTGCATGTGATCTATCTTTGAAGGAAACCGCTGCCGCCCTCCATATACACATCAATACTCTCCATTACAGGCTCAAGCGCATTGAAGAGATGACACGACTGAACCCTAAAAAGCTAGCTGATTTAGTTACTATGTATCTAGCACTAAGAGTATTGGATAAACCTACAAATTAATTCTATGGAAAGCAGTAAAATCTATATGTTCATACATAGAAGGCTGAATGGTTTATTCCTTATACTTGAATCATATGAAAAATATCGAATGCAGTTTTTATATGAGGGGGATGTATATGTTAACAAAGCAGGTTAAGCAACTACTTATTAACATCGTTGGTCAGGAAAATTACGATGAGTCGAAAGTGGAATGTCTTGTCTATTCTTATGATGCTACACCAGGGTATCAAGCGATGCCGGATGCGGTCATTAAACCGGGCTCCGCAACCGAGGTGGCAGCCATTGTCAAGGTTTGCAACGAATACAAGGTTCCAATCGTTCCACGCGGGTCGGGGACGAATTTGAGCGGAGGCACATGCCCGACAAAGGGTGGGCTTGTCCTTTTATTCAACAGAATGAATTCATTGCTTGAAATAGATGAGGAAAACTTAACGGCGACGGTACAACCTGGGCTCATCACATTGGACTTGATATCAGCAGTAGAAGAGAAGGGATTGTTTTATCCGCCCGATCCAAGTTCGATGAAAATCTCCACAATTGGCGGCAACATTAATGAAAACTCTGGTGGTCTGCGAGGGTTAAAGTACGGAGTCACCCGTGATTATGTCATCGGGCTTGAAGTGGTACTTCCAAATGGGGACATCATTCGTACAGGAGGCAAGCTTGCCAAAGATGTAGCCGGGTATGATTTAACGAGGCTTTTCGTCGGCTCCGAGGGAACACTTGGTATCGTTACGGAAGCGACCTTAAAACTGATTCCCATTCCGGAAACGACAAAGACGATGCTTGCCCTATATCAAGATCTGGATGCTGCAGCTCAATCAGTGGCCAAGATCATTTCAAACAAAATCATTCCGGTCACTCTTGAATTTCTGGACCGGCCGACGTTGATCGTGGTTGAGGACTTCGCGAAGATCGGTTTACCTACCAATGTGGAAGCGGTGCTGCTTATTGAACAGGATGGTCCCCCTGAAGTGGTTGACCGTGATATGAAAAGAATGGCTGATATCTGTATAGAGGAGAAGGCTGTTTCCGTGGAAATTGCCGAAACGGAATCTGACGCAGCTGCCTTGAAAACGGCTAGACGTACAGCCCTTTCCGCACTAGCACGCCTGAAGCCTACGACCATTTTGGAAGATGCGACCGTTCCCCGTTCGGAAATAGCCAAAATGGTCAGAGCGATTAATGAAATCGCCAGTAAGCATAACGTGAACATATGTACATTCGGTCATGTGGGGGATGGGAACCTCCACCCAACTTGCATTACTGACGCTCGTGATCATGATGAAATGGAGAGAGTGGAGCTCGCTTTTGCCGACATTTTTGCCGTGGCGATCGACCTTGGCGGGACGATTACCGGAGAACATGGTGTGGGAGAGATGAAGGCCCCATATCTTGAATGGAAGTTGAAGAAAGAAGGAATTGCCGCCATGAGAGCGATAAAACAAGCATTCGATCCTAATAACATCATGAATCCCGGCAAAGTATTTGCCAAGGAGAGCAGGAAAAGGGTGGTGGTTTCTTCATGACGACCGTTCAGGAAAGGGAAACCATTGCCACTCAATTCGCGGAGAAAATGAATGAAGATGAATTATTGAATTGCATGCGCTGTGGCTTTTGCTTACCCCATTGCCCGACATATATTGAATCGGGATTAAAGGAATCCCATTCACCAAGGGGCCGGATTGCACTTATGAAAGCGGTGACGGATGGTGTGATCGAGCCAGACGAAGATGTAGAACGTTCATTAAGTCTATGCCTGGGCTGCAGGGCTTGCGAGCCTGTTTGCCCTTCTGGTGTGAAATATGGACATCTTCTCGAAGAAGCAAGGGATATCATCCATCAGAATAAAAGGCACAGTTTCCCTGTAAAAACGATCCGAAAGGCCGTTTTTAGTGGATTATTCCCGCATCAGGAGCGAATGCAGACGATGACTAGTTTGCTTGGCTTTTATCAAAGATCAGGCCTGCAATACATGGCCCGAAAAACGGGAGTCTTAAACATGCTTCCGGATAATTTGGCAACCATGGAAAAAGTGCTGCCGAAAGTCCCGAAAAAATCAGAAATGAAAAATAGACCAACCGAGCTGCCTGCAATTGGCACGCTACTCAAAAGGGTGGCATTCTTTTCAGGCTGCTTAATGGATACGATGTTTTTGGAAACGAACAAGGCCACACTAAAGCTTCTTCAGCTAGCTGGATGTGAAATCGTGATTCCAAAATCCCAGGCTTGTTGCGGAGCATTGCATGGGCACAGTGGTGAAAAAGAAGGTGCAAAGCAACTGGCCAAGCGTAATATTGAAGCTTTTGAAGCGGACGAAGTTGATTATATTATTACGAATGCCGGCGGTTGTGGGGCTTTTCTCACTGATTATGACCATTTGCTTCAGGATGAACCGGTATGGCACGATCGTGCAATCGCATTTAAGAATAAGATGAAAGATATCAGTGAAATTCTTGTTGATTTACGTTTTCATGAAAAAGTTCGCCTGAAGCTGCCAGCTCAATCCATAACCTTTCAAGATTCCTGTCACTTACGGAATGTAATGAATACCTCCTTGGCTCCGCGAGTTCTCCTTCAATCGATAGAAGGAATCGATTTCAGAGAAATGAAGGATGCGGATCGGTGCTGCGGCTCGGCAGGTATTTACAATATCGTTGAATCAGAGATGTCCATGAATATTCTCGACTCGAAAATGGAGCACACTAAATCGATTCAGGCGGATATAGTTGTCACGGCAAACCCTGGTTGTTTGCTGCAAATGCAATTGGGAATCGAGAGGGAAAACTTGGGGGAGTGTACGAAAGCGGTGCATATTGTGGACCTGCTAATGGAGGCCGTGGCTTTATAATAGAAGAAAAAAGATTTCAAGCAGTATATGAAAATAATGAATAGCAGTATTTGATTAAACATTACATTTTTAAAAATGGGGAAACCCTTGTAGAGCCTAGAATTTATTTGAAAGCACGTCCTGTGCTGAGAAAGAATTGTAAATGATATAACAAAAATGAAATAATGATTCCTCGTTTACTTAGGTACATGGCGGGTAGAGTTTATATATAACCCCCACTAAACGAATCACAAAACCTAAGGAGGAATGTACAATGAATAAAACAATATATGGAGTATATGAATCAAATGCAGAAGTGATCCAAGCAATCGACGCACTAAAGGCCAAGGGTTTTGAAGGGGACGATATTACGGTGGTCGCAGACAAGGAAGAAACATTGGATTTTGCGAACCATCAACGCGAAACTGATGTTCATACAATGACGAATGTCCCTAACGACGAATCATTTATGGACAAGGTGGCACGCTTCTTCATGCCGGATGATACGGCAGACCTTTCCACAAGATTAGCAAATGCAGGTCTTTCGAATAGTGATGCGGCGGAACATGTCTTTGATGTAGAAAACGGAAAAGTCCTGGTTCTTGTCGATGAAAGTGAAGGCCACCTTGGAATGGCAAAGGATAAATTCATGACTGGAACAACGGACAAGGCCGGTACAAGGCTCGATATAAACTCCATCACCCCACTTTATAACGGTACTGAAAAAAACGATGCATTAAATAAAGAAGATATATATGGAGTGAACGGACAAGGCCGTAAATTGCCAGAGGATGAAAGAACACTTCAACTGCGGGAAGAACAGATGAACATTGACAAAGAAAGAGTTCAGACAGGTAAAGTCCTCATTAATAAAGAAGTCAATGAACAACATAAAACGCTTAATGTCCCTGTTGAACACGAAGAAGTGACAATTGAGCATCGATCAGTTTCAGGTCGTGAATCGAAACTGGAAACCGGAAGCATGAAAGATGGGGAAACCTTCCGTATTCCCGTTGTGGAAGAACAGTTGGAAGTTTCAAAAAAACCGGTTGTCACAGATGGAATAGTCATCAAGAAACATGCTGTACAAGAAACGGAACAAGGTCAGGATACGCTTAAAACGGAAGATATCCTGCTTGATAGTACAGATGAATCGATCGTGAATGAGAAAAAGGCAACTGGAAGTAGAAGCGACCGCTTCTAAGAGTGAAGGAAATGGCCTACAGTTTTAAAAACTGCAGGTTTCTTTTTGATTTTAAAGACTGATTAAAGGTTCGAATCTAGGGAAGGCAAACCTTTGAAAGGGCCATTTTTGTTTAATTAGCACCCATCAGGGTATAAATACACATAAGAAGAAATATCGGAATAATACGAGGAGGAAGATGCATGGGAAAAACATTATATGGAGTTTTTCGTACGAATACGGAAGTTACTCAGGCCATACAATCCCTCAAGGAAAAGGGAGTTCATGAAGGGGAAATAACCGTAATAGCTGATAAAAAAGGAGATTTGGATTTTGTGAATGAAAAGCGGGATCCGGATGTAGATGTCGTTACGACCTCAAATGAAGATTCCTTCATAGATAAGATGAAACACTTCTTCCTGAATGAAGGTTCTGGTGATATAAGGAACCGACTAGGTGATTTAGGGCTTGCCGATAGTGAAGCGACCGCTTATATAAACGAAGTGGAGGCAGGGAAATTCCTGATTCTTTTAGATGAAACTGATACCGCATCAACACGAGAAGGCGTGACTTCCAACGGCTTGCAGGAAACGGACGAAGTATTTACAGATAATCCGCTGAAAACAGGTGTGGTGAACAATCCGGATCCAAACCTTTTTTCGGAGACAACAACGAATGCCTTTCAAACAAGGGAAGTGGAAGCGCAGCCCGGAAGAAGCGAAGAACTTCACGGAAATTCTGCCAACATCTTTGAAAACGAAGAGCTGGATACGAAGCGAGCCCAAGAAAGGGAAATCAGGGGGAACTCCACCGAAAAATATAAGGAGCAAAAGCCAGGGAATTATGAAGGGACACTAGCGAATGCTAGCGGGCAGCAAGAGGAAGACTTAAGGGATGAATACATCAAAAATCGAATTAACACCGACAATCTGTAATACGCAAAAGAACAGCCTGCACAAGGCTGTTCAGACTGTAGACAAACTAGATGAAAATCGAGTTTGTCTACAGTTTCTTTATGGCTTGTAAAATTTGGACGTTGTTCCATCCCAGGCACTCGTTTTCCGCGGGCGCCTGTGGGGTCTCCCTTAGACGCGCTTTTCCCGCAGGAGGAATCCCCATTAGACTATTTGCTTGTTTATTGTTAAAGCCGCAAGGTATAATTACAAAGGAATTTTATTTTAAGAAGAGTAACAAGGAGGAGGGAAAACATGGAAAAAAACGTATATGGTGTTTTTGACTCTAATCCGGAATTACTTGCTGCAATTCAACAATTACAAGCTAAAGGCGTGACTGGCACCCAAATGACAGTAGCAGCTGATATAAAAAATGATGTGCAGCTTGGAAATGAACATACGGATATCCTGATCATCGCCAATCAGGATAAGGAGGACACTCTTTTTTTAAGAATCTTCCACTACTTCACAGATGAAGGATCTGGAGATTTACGCAGCTTTTTCACGAAATACGGCTACTCATTTGCTGAGACAAAAGCGATGCTTAAAGAAGTGAGCGCAAAAAAATTCATCTTGCTGCTCGATGAAGAAGTGTCCATTGAAGAACTGAAGGCTGGCCATGATATAGTAGTACCGATAAAGAAGTAAGCGAATCAAAAAAAATAACAGCCTGAGAGGGCTGTTATTTTTTTAATCCTGATTCGAGAGTAGTGATCATTTCCTGTTTTTCCTGCTCTGATGAATGTTGCCAGATGATCTCGAATAATACTCCCAAGCCAGGAAGCATTTTTTCCTCACCATTCTGTATGGCATCGACAATCGTGTCTTCCAGTTGATCTTGCGAATTTCCGCTTACATTTTGGATGATCGCATTACGTAGGTTTAAGTTCACAATTATTCCTCCTCTAACACATAATGACTGACATTAATAGCATTTCACAAACTGGCATGCAATATGTATGTGAATTGCGTTATAATAGGAAAATCAGTGTGAAATTAAAGGAGCGTTTACCCTTGAAATATATAGAATCCGTAAAAAACCCGCAAGTGAAGCAATGGAAAAAGCTATTGACGAAAAAAGAGCGAGATAAAACAGGGAAATATTTAGTCGAGGGTTTTCACCTTGTTGAAGAAGCTTTAAAAGTAGATATCGTCATGGAAGTGATCATCAATGAAGAAACAGAAATGCCTGCTCAGTTTAAACTGGAGGGCGCAGAAGTCATTTATGTCAAAAATGATATTATGAAAGCTATTTGCGATACCGAGGCCCCACAAGGAATTGCGGCGGTCTGTGAACAGAAGTCAATGAGCATGACATCCATTAATCCGGATAAACTATTGTTGATTGATGCTGTACAGGATCCGGGTAATATTGGAACGATGATCAGGACAGCGGATGCGGCAGGGATCGATGCGGTCATTCTTGGCGAAGGCTGTGCAGACTTGTATAACCCTAAAGTGGTTCGTTCGACGCAAGGAAGCCTATTCCATATGCCTGTCATCAAAGGGAACCTTGCAGATATCATCGATGAGCTAAAAGAGCGCGGCACACCGGTTTATGGCACGGCTCTTGAAGGAGCTTCACCATTTGAAGAAGTGGAAAAGACCTCCCGATTTGCCCTGCTGGTCGGTAATGAAGGCAAAGGCGTATCGAAGGAATTACTGGAGAAAACGACGAAAAACCTTTATATTCCCATTTACGGAAAAAGCGAGTCATTGAATGTGGGGATCGCCGCCGGGATATTAATGTACCATTTACGAAAATCAATTTGAAACGGCCGACGAATTATATTATAATAAAACAGAATTTTATAATGAAAACAACGATGACAAAGAATAGTAACTTAAGTTATCCATATTCAGGGATAAAATGCCTCGACTGAAAGCATTTTTATGGCGCTGCTTAAGGGAATTCACCTTTCGAGTTGGCATTGGGAAGACATATGTCCGAAAAATGTTCCGGTGAAGAGCCGTTATTTTTATGAAGTGAGTGCGTAGTTTTTTTGTTGTGCACTAATAAGGGTGGTACCGCGATACATAAACCTCGTCCCTTTCTGGGATAGAGGTTTTTTTGTGTTCATTTTTTTAAAAGGAAAATAAAGGAGGAAGACATGATGCAGGAACGTTTATTAGAACTGCAGGAAGAAGCGTTGCAAAAAGTGGCCGCCGCTTCCGAATTAAAGGAACTGAATGAAGTCCGAGTTGCTTATTTAGGGAAAAAAGGACCAATCACTGAGGTATTGCGTGGCATGGGTAAATTGTCAGCTGAAGAGCGTCCGAAAATCGGGGCACTTGCCAATGATGTCCGGGAAGCGATCGCAACAAAGATTGAAGAGAAACAAAAAGCTCTTGAAACTGCGGCTGTCAATGCAAAGCTTGCAACAGAAACGATTGACGTCACACTTCCAGGACGTCCAGTTAACAAGGGGAATCTTCATCCATTAACACGTGTCGTGGAAGAAGTCGAAGACTTGTTCATCGGTATGGGTTATACCGTTGCTGAAGGTCCGGAAGTCGAAAGCGACTACTATAACTTTGAGGCACTTAACTTGCCAAAAAGCCATCCGGCGCGTGATATGCAGGACTCTTTCTACATTACGGATGAAATCTTGATGCGTACGCACACTTCACCGGTTCAAGCAAGAACGATGGAAAAACATAAAGGTCAAGGCCCTGTTAAAATCATCTGCCCAGGAAAAGTATATCGCCGTGATAATGATGATGCCACACACTCCCATCAATTCCAGCAAATTGAGGGCTTGGTCATCGATGAGAACATCAGCATGAGCGACCTGAAAGGTACACTTGACGTTTTTGCGAAAAAAGTATTCGGGCAAGACCGTGAAATCCGTCTTCGTCCAAGTTTCTTCCCATTTACAGAGCCTTCAGTTGAAGTGGATATTTCTTGCAAAATCTGCGGCGGCAAAGGTTGCAGCGTTTGTAAACAAACAGGCTGGATCGAAGTGCTTGGCGGCGGGATCGTTCATCCGAACGTCCTTGAAATGGCTGGATTCGATTCCAAGAAATACTCTGGATTCGCATTTGGAATTGGCGTGGAACGGATTGCCATGTTGAAATACGGTGTGGATGATATCCGTCACTTCTATACGAATGATGTTCGATTCTTAAAACAATTCAACCATCACGAAGCATAAATTTTTATTTTATAAAGGAGGACCTACCATGTTTGTGTCATATAAATGGTTACAAGATTATGTTGACCTTTCAGGCATCAATGCGACGGAGCTTGCTGACAAAATCACAAAAAGCGGCATTGAGGTTGAAGGGGTGGAAAAGAAAAGCGAAGGGCTAAAAGGAGTGGTCATCGGGCATGTCATTGAACGTGAACAGCATCCTAACGCGGATAAATTGAATAGATGCCAAGTTGATATTGGGGCAGAAAATCCTGTTCAGATCATCTGTGGAGCACCGAATGTCGATAAAGGCCAAAAAGTTGCAGTCGCAACTGTCGGGGCAGTCCTTCCAGGCAATTTCAAAATTAAGAAAGCGAAACTTCGCGGTGAAGAATCGCACGGGATGATTTGCTCGCTTCAAGAATTGGGCTTCGAATCCAAACTCGTGTCCAAGGATTATGCAACAGGTATCTTCGTCTTCCCAAATGATGTCGAGGTAGGTAAAGATGCATTGGAAGAGCTTGGTTTAAGCGATGAAGTACTGGAACTTGGGCTGACTCCAAATCGTTCTGATGCATTGAGTATGCTAGGTGTTGCTTACGAAGTGGGAGCCATTCTTGGCCGGGAAGTGAAATGGCCGGTTATCGAGAAAGAAGAAGCAACTGAAAAAGCAACTGATTACATCAGTGTCAAAGTGGAAGCGAAAGAGGATAACCCGCTATACATCGCCAAATTCATTAAAGATGTAAAAATCGGGCCATCGCCGCTTTGGATGCAGACTCGGCTAATGTCTGCAGGTATCCGACCTCATAATAATGTGGTCGATATCACGAACTACATCCTGCTTGAATACGGTCAACCGCTGCATGCCTTTGATTATGATCGCTTTGGTTCAAAGGAAATCGTCATCCGCAGAGCGAAGGATGCTGAAAAAATCGTAACTTTGGATGAAGCGGAACGCACTTTGTCACCAGAACATTTAGTGATCACAAATGGCACCGAGCCGGTTGCGATAGCAGGTGTGATGGGCGGAGCCGATTCCGAAGTGAAAAATGATACAACGAATATCATTATTGAAAGTGCATATTTTGCAGGCACAGTAGTTCGTAAAGCATCAAAAGACCACGGCTTACGCAGTGAAGCAAGTGCCCGATTTGAAAAAGGCGTCGATCCGGCCCGTGTTCGTGAAGCTGGCGAACGTGCGGCACAATTGATTGCACAATATGCTGGCGGAACCGTTTTACAAGGAGCAGCAGAAGTTGACGAATTGATAATGGAACCAGCGGTCATTAGCATTACACTTGAAAAAATCAACACCCTTCTTGGAACGAGCATGACCGTAGCTGAAGTGGAGTCCATTTTCAAACGCCTGCAATTCGGAGTGGAACTTGACAATGAAACGTTCACGATCACTGTCCCTACACGCCGTGGTGATATCACGATTGAAGCAGATTTAGTTGAAGAAGCGGCACGTTTATATGGATATGATAACATTCCCGCTACACTGCCGATTGGTTCGGCTACTCCAGGCCAACTGACAGACTATCAAGTCAAACGCCGGAAAGCTCGTCGTACACTTGAAGGCGCAGGCCTTTATCAAGCAGTGACCTATTCACTGACGAGCGAGGAAAAAGCGTCGCAATTTGCGTTGGAAACTCGCGAATCCATTCGTTTGGCAATGCCAATGAGTGAAGAACGGAGCCAACTGCGCTTGAGCATCGTGCCACAATTATTAGAAGTCGTGAAATACAATAATGCTCGCCAACTTGATTCACTTGCTTTGTATGAAATCGGTTCAGTATTCTTTAAGCAGGACGGACAAGAGCTTCCTGACGAGAAAGAACATATTGCAGGAGCTATCACAGGGCTTTGGGAAGCGCACCTATGGCAAGGGGAAAAGAAACCAGTGGATTTCTTTGTTGCTAAAGGAGTGATCGAAGCATTATTCGATACACTGGGATTAGCTGATCAAATCAGTTACCGCCAAGCGGAAATCAATGACATGCATCCAGGACGTACTGCCGAAGTACTGTTGAATGGTGATGTGATCGGCTTTATCGGCCAAGTGCACCCAACTGTCCAAAAAGACTTGGATATAAAAGAAACATATATTTTCGAACTTTCCTTAAAAGCGCTGTCAGAAGCCGAAGTGGCGCCGATTGCATATGAAACCATTCCGCGCTACCCATCGACAACACGCGATATCGCGCTTGTTGTGGATCAAGCGACAAAAGCTGGTGACATTCAAGATATTATTGAAGAAGCCGGAGGCAAGCTTCTCAAAGAAGTAAGCATCTTCGATTTATACGAAGGTGAAAGAATGGAGGAAGGCAAGAAATCCATTGCCTACTCACTGAAATACTTCGATCCTGCACGTACGCTAACGGACGAGGACATTACAAAAGCACATGAAAAAGTTCTTGAAGCCGTGAAAGAAAAAGCTGGCGCAGAACTAAGAGGATAAAAACTAAAAGACAGCTCCCAGAAATCAAGGGAAGCTGTCTTTTTATGAACTCACGAGAAAAGCGCGTAAACTCACGAGTAAAGCGCCTAAACTCACGAGTAAATGATGCAAACTCACGAGTAAATGATGCAATTTCACGAGTAAAGCGCGTAAACTCACGAGTAAATGATGCAATTTCACGAGTAAAGTGCGTAAACTCACGAGTAAATGATGCAATTTCACGAGTAAAGCGCGTGAATTCACGAGAAAAGCGCGTAAACTCACGAGAAAAGCGCCTAAACTCATGAGTAAATGATGCAACTCACGAGTAAAGCATGCTCTAATTAATCGTTCTTACAGAAAAGACGGCTGTCCACGGAAGAACAGCCGATTTTCGTTTATTTATGATATTTCTTTTGATATAATCGCTTCGATTTTTCTGTATTGGCAAAGTGGGTTTTTGTGAATTCGTGCAATGAATCGATTCCTTTTTCATGAATCAATCTTGCTGCCGCTTCATCGACTGCAGAGCCGGCTCCTTTAGGGATTTTGAACCCGGCTTTTTCACTCAGCAAATCAAAGCGTTTGACGAATGCATATCGTGCAAGGATGGAAGCAGCTGCTACGCCAAGGTGTACCCCTTCCGCTTTTGTACACAAATAGGTGGCGTGTGACTGAAATAGTTCTTGGCCTTTCAAGTAATTGAAAAATACATCAGGTTGAGCGAATTGATCAATAAGGACGGCTTCCGCTTGTTCTGGCTGGATTTTTTGCATAAGATGTTTGATCGCTTGATTATGGAGGAGTGCCTTCATTTTTCCTTGTGACATACCCTTTGCCTGAAGCGTATTATATTTCGGGTTGTCGCACGTGAGCAGGCTGAAAGGCACCACATCCTTAATCTGTTTGGCAATTTCGATGATTTGTGGATCTTTCAGATTTTTAGAATCCTGGACACCAAGTTCTTTCAATAATGCGAGTTGCTCCTTTTGTGCATAGACAGCGACGACGGTGATTGGGCCGAAATAGTCCCCTGTTCCGACTTCATCAGAACCGATTACTGACATGGTTCCGATATTTGCAGGTGGTGAATATCGATGTACGTTGACTGATGCGGATGATGCTGTTTTTTTCTTTGGAGCGGCAGCAGTCGCACCTTGTTGCCATTTTACTGCTTCTATTTCAGCATTCTTACCTTGAAAGAGTACTTTTCCTGATTTATAGGCGGTTACCGTACATAGCGGCGGTTTGGCGGAAAAGATGCTCCCTGGCGGCAGTTTGGCGGCTAAGGAAGAGGAATAATGAGCTTTCATTGCCTGTATTTGTGCAGGACTGATAACTAAAACAACATGTGACATAATGGATAACTCCTAACTTCATACTATTTTTAAGATAATCTTCATCCTAAGGTCGTTTTCATTTGACAAATTATTGCATTTTTTATACAAGAAATGACGTTGTACTCTCTTTCATGACGAAAAAGTTCATGATATGATAGAATTAGGATTGTTTAGATTGGGGGCATCATTTTGTCAGACGATAAACGAAATAAAACAACAGTTGATATATACGGACAACCATATACAATCGTCGGTACAGAAAGCGCAAGTCATATGCGCCTGGTCGCTTCGATGGTTGACGAAAAAATGAGAGAGATCAGGATGAAAAATCCATACTTGGATACAAGTAAGCTAGCGGTACTGACCGCCGTGAATACCATCCACGAATATATTAAATTAAAAGATCAACTAGACCAGCTTCAACTGGAATTAAAGAGAGAGAAGGACTGAGTACATGCTTGATTTAGCAATTCTGGCCATTCTATTAATCGGTTTATTAGTCGGTTTAAAGCGTGGCTTCATTTTACAAACGGTTCATATGACAGGGTTCATAGTAGCCTTCATCGTCGCATATGTGTTTTATGGAGACCTTGCTCCCAATTTGAAATTGTGGATTCCGTTTCCAACGATGAGTGAATCCTCGACCCTTACTATGTTTTTCGAAACAGTCGGGCTTGAAAAGGCGTATTACAACGCGATTGCCTTTGCAATCATTTTCTTTGCTGCCAAGATCCTTTGGCAAATGATAGGGTCCATGCTCAATTTCATTACACATATTCCAATTTTAAAACAGCTGAATCGCTGGGGTGGCGGGATATTGGGTTTTATCGAAATCTATCTTATCATGTTTATTATATTATACATAGCTGCCATGCTGCCAATGGATTCCATCCAGAAACCATTAACAGGTTCTTTTCTGGCAGAATCCATCGTGAAACATACGCCGTTTCTTTCCGAGAAAGTGAAAGAACTTTGGTTTGATAATGTAAATCAATCTTAATGATAGTATACGAGGGCCTGCCTCCCTTCTCAAAGTCCAAGATTCCTATACTTTGAATGGGGGAGGCCCCTTTTTATGTAGCAGCGTGTGACTTCCACCAAATTGATTCGAAAGGTAAGAATCGGACTGCTTGTACTTTACCTCCAAGAAAGGTATCTTTAAGAAAGTATACAAGGGACACCCAACTAATTTTTTCGGCGGTGAAATATATGACAATAAATAAAAAAGATATCATTAGATTATTAGAAAAAATCGCAATATATATGGAATTAAAAGGAGAGAACCCATTCAAGGTTTCAGCTTTCCGCAAAGCAGCGGGAGCCTTGGAAACGGATGATCGGAGTCTGGCGGCCATCGAAGACTTTACCGCATTAAATGGAATCGGGAAAGGAACGTCGTCCGTCATCGAAGAGTATATCAATGAGGGGAAATCGACCGCACTTGAAGAGCTGCAGGAGCAGGTGCCAAAAGGATTGATTCCGCTCTTGCAACTTCAAGGTTTGGGCGGGAAGAAAATCGCCAAACTTCATAAAGAGTTGCAGGTCAATGATGTGAATGATCTTAAAACCGTCTGTGAAGAAGGCAGGGTTGCGGCGCTTGCCGGTTTCGGTAAAAAAACGGAAGAGAAAATCCTGGCTGCAATTGCCGAGGCAGGTTCAAGGCCTGATCGGCTTCCACTTGCCTTCATGAGACCGATAGCGGATGATATTGAAACCGCCCTTGCCAACATGGAACATATCGTCCGTTCTTCCAGAGCGGGCAGCATCCGTCGCATGAGGGAAACGATCAAGGACCTCGATTTCATCATCTCGACAGATCATCCCGAAGAAGTTAAGAATCAGCTTCTTGCATTAGCGGGCATAAAGCAAGTGATTGCGGCCGGTGATACAAAAGTATCGGTTGTGCTTGATTATGAATATGATATTTCCGTCGATTTTCGAATCGTGAAAGATAAGGAATTCATCACGACACTCCATCATTTTACCGGCTCGAAAGATCACAATGTTCGTATGCGCCAGCTGGCTAAAGAACGCGGAGAGAAAATCAGCGAATATGGGGTGGAAGTGGCTGAAACAGGTGAGATATTGACGTTCGAAACGGAAGAACAATTTTATAACCACTTCGGTCTTCCATTCATTCCCCCAGAATTACGAGAAGATGGAACGGAAGTGGAGCAATATGATGCTAAGGAACCTCTCATATCGTTAGAGGCCATTCAAGGTGATTTGCATATGCATACCACATGGAGTGATGGGGCTTATTCCATTGAAGAAATGATTGAAGCGTGCCGTGCCAAAGGTTATCAATATATGGCCATCACCGATCATTCGCAATATTTGAAAGTGGCGAACGGATTGACTGTGGAACGTTTACGTGAACAAAAACGCATCATCCATGAACTGAATGAAAAATACGATGATTTTACCGTTCTTTCAGGGATTGAAATGGATATACTTCCTGATGGGACACTTGATTATGACGATGAGCTGCTTGCTGAGATGGATTTGGTAATCGCATCGATCCATTCAAGTTTTTCACAGCCGCGTGAAACGATCATGGAGCGTTTAAAAACAGCTCTGAATAATCCGCATGTTGATATCATCGCCCATCCAACGGGAAGGATTATCGGCAAACGTACCGGATATGATGTTGATATAGAAATGCTGATTGAACTGGCACGCGACACGAATACTGCCTTGGAATTGAATGCTAATCCGAACCGATTGGATTTGGCACCTCCCCATCTGCGCAAGGCACAGGAAGCAGGCGTTCAGATTGTAATCAATACCGATGCCCACAGCATTGATATGCTTGATCATATGCCTGTCGGTGTGTCTTCGGCCAAAAAGGGCTGGATTAAAGAAGCAACGGTCCTTAATGCAAAGGATACGGATGGATTATTAAAGTTTTTAAAGAGAAATGACTAACTATTTGCCCATAAATAAGGAGGAGCTTTAACTCCATGCATAATAAAGCTTTAAAGACATTGGAATTTCATAAAATTAAAGAACAATTAATCTCTCACGCATCCTCATCCATAGGAAAAGAGAAGGCACAGCAACTGATGCCTTCAACGGACTTTGAAGAGGTGACGAGATGGCAGGAAGAAACGGATGAGTCTGCCAAAATCGTACGTTTGAAAGGTAACTTGCCATTGGGCGGGATTTTTGATATCCGTCCACATGCAAAAAGGGCCCAGATTGGCGGAATGCTTTCACCGATGGAATTGATGGAACTCGCGAGTACGATTCGTGCAGGGAGGATCCTTAGTCGTTTCTTCGAAGAAATCGCCGAGCAGGAAATAGAAGTTCCGCTTCTAGCCGAATATATCGATTCCCTGCATCCATTGATTGAATTGCAACAGGAAATTACGTATGCAGTAAGTGAACATGGCGAAGTGATGGATTCTGCGAGCGATAAGCTCCGTACACTAAGAAATCAGATTCGGACGAATGAAAGCCGTGTCCGGGAAAAACTAGAAAGCATGATTCGTTCCTCCAACGCATCAAAAATGTTATCGGATTCCATCATCACCATCAGGAATGACCGATTTGTCATCCCGGTAAAACAGGAATACCGCAGTGTGTATGGCGGGATCATTCATGATCAATCATCATCTGGACAGACGCTGTTCATTGAGCCTCAAGCAATCGTGCAACTGAATAATGTCCTTCAGGAAACCAGAGCGAAGGAAACGCAGGAAATAGAACGGATATTGGTCGAATTATCGGAAAAAGTCGGAGCGTACACCCCTGAATTGCTTCATAATGTCAAAGTGCTCGCACAAATCGATTTCCTTGTCGCGAAGGCAAAGTATGCAAAAGCGATAAAAGGATCCAAACCGATTTTGAATAATGAGGGACGCGTGAAATTATTCAAAGCGAAACATCCGCTCATTCCGAGTGACGTTGTCGTAGCCAATGATATTTTCCTAGGTGATGACTTTACGATAATCGTTATCACGGGTCCGAATACCGGGGGGAAAACGGTTACTTTGAAAACGCTTGGCCTCTGTACGTTAATGGCCCAGGCCGGTCTGCAAATCCCTGCGCTGGATGGTTCTGAAACGGCCGTTTTTTCCTCCGTTTTTGCCGACATTGGCGATGAACAGTCGATTGAGCAGAGCTTAAGTACATTCTCTTCTCATATGGTCAATATTGTCGATATCCTAAAGCATGTCGATTATGATAGCCTCGTTTTGTTCGATGAGCTTGGAGCGGGTACTGACCCACAGGAAGGTGCCGCTTTAGCCATTTCCATTTTGGATGAAGTATATAAGCGCGGGGCACGTGTGATTGCAACGACACATTATCCGGAATTAAAAGCATATGGATATGATCGGGATGGCGTCATTAATGCAAGCGTTGAATTTAATGTGGAAACATTGAGTCCTACTTATAAGCTTTTGATCGGTGTACCGGGACGTAGTAATGCGTTTGAAATATCCAAGCGCCTTGGCTTGGAAGAGAGCGTGATAAGCAATGCCCGCAGCCATATTGGCGAGGATACCAATAAAGTTGAGAATATGATAGCATCCCTTGAAGATAGCCGTAAGAAGGCCGAAGAGGAGGAGCAAGAGGCCAAGAATCACCTTGAACAGGCGGAAATCCTTCATAAAGACCTTCAAAAGCAAATTGGTGAATACAATGAGGAACGGGATGCGATGGTCGAAAAGGCAGCAAAAGAGGCTGCAGCAATCGTTGAAAATGCACAAAAAGAAGCGGAATCGATCATTGCCGACTTACGTAAACTGCGACTTGAAAAGCATGCCGATGTTAAAGAGCATGAACTGATCGATGCAAAAAAACGGCTTGAAGAAGCGACACCTAAAGTGAAAAAAACATCAGTTAAAGTTGCTAGGCCACTGGATAAAAGCCTGAAACCTGGAGATGAAGTAAAGGTCGTAAGCTTTGGTCAAAAGGGTCACTTGATCGAGAAGGTCTCAAGTAATGAGTGGCAGGTTCAGATCGGCATCATGAAAATGAAGGTGAAGGAGTCTGACCTAGAATTCATCAAGGCCACGAAAGTGAAGGAAATAAAGCCGCTTACCACGATAAAAGGTCGGGATTATCATGTTAGCGTGGAACTTGACCTGCGTGGGGAACGCTTTGAAAATGCCATTTCAAGAGTCGAAAAGTATGTTGATGATGCTTTATTGGCCGGATATTCGAGTGTCTCCATCATACATGGTAAAGGAACGGGTGCTCTTCGGTCCGGCGTCCAGGAATACTTGAAAAATCACCGCTCTGTCAAAAGAATTCGGTTCGGCGAAGCTGGAGAAGGCGGTACAGGTGTAACGGTGGTGGAATTTAAATAAAGGAAAGTGGTCATTCCGGCTATTCTGCCAAGCCGGATGGCTGATTACCATTCGGGAGTTGGACCATGGAGAATATGTGGGAAAATGAATATGTATATATAGCTGCTCGTTACAGTGTCGTTATTTTGTGCATGATTGTTTTTTTAGCTATTTTTGAACTTGTTACAAAGTACAAGAACTGGGAGGAAATCAAACAGGGAAACCTTTCTGTCGCGTTGGCAACAGGTGGTAAAATATTTGGGATTGCCTATGTATTCCAACAGTCCATCCTCCATCAGAATTCACTTCTTACCATGATTGGCTGGGGTGTTTACGGTTTTGTCCTTCTATTGATCGGTTATTTCATTTTTGAATTTATGACTCCTGGATTTAAAATAGATGAAGAGATACAAAAAGATAATCGGGCAGTTGGGTTCCTATCGATGATCATTTCAATCGCTTTATCTTTTGTCATCGGTGCCGGAATTTCTTAATGCCCTTCATGAGAGGGAGAAAACTGTGGAGAAGCTTGCAAAAGTCTTAATTGTTTGTTGCGGAATCTTTTTTCTGCTTGGAATTATTTATATGATATTCTTCACCTGAAAGAAGCGGCCTTTGTGTCGCTTCTTTTATTTCAACTCTATTAAATACGGGCGTATAAAATGATAGTGTCAAAAAGATGTTCGGAAAGAGGAGGAGTGACATGGATAAGTCCAAACTGATACAAAAGATTGAAAAATTATCGATGAATGCTTTACCGGCCCTGCAAACGCAAATCTATGATGGATGGGTTTTACGATTTGCGGATGGATATACAAAACGGGCGAATTCAATCAACCCTATCTATTCATCGAATGAAGATTTGAAAAAGAAAATAATGAATTGTGAGCAAGTCTATTTTGAAAGAAATGATAGGGCAGTATACAAAATGACTCATCAAGCTAAACCTATCAACTTGGAAAGTGTTCTGGAAGAGTCGGGGTATGTCCTTGAAGGCACAACGAGTGTCCAGATATTGGAATTGGTAGAAACAGAGGCACCGAATGAAAGCAATGTCATGAAGTATGACCATTTACATGATGACTGGTTTCATGATTTCTGCCTGCTAAGTCATGTTAATGATAATGATCAAACCCACTTGAAAAAAATGTTCGAAAATATCATTCCAAAAACATGCTTCATGTTGTTGACGGATGATGGTGGAACCGTGGCGGCAGGCGGACTAGGTGTATTGGAAGACGAATACATAGGTCTGTACAATATTTTCACCCATGAAAACTTTCGAAACCGAGGCTATGGTGCAAAACTCATTCGTAACCTTTTGCATTGGGGTAAAGAAAATGGGGCGAAAAATGCTTATCTCCAGGTGATAGAAACGAATGCACCTGCTCTATGCTTGTACGGAAAATTGGGATTTGAAGAAAAATATACATATTGGTATAAAACTAAAAGGAAGGAGTAAACCACTCCTTTTTATGTGTCCCTTCCAATAATCCCTTATGGCTGGTACAGGCCATTTTGACTGCTCCAATTCGTATTATCAGCCCTTATGCTTATTTTTTCTAAATTTCATCAATTGTAAGAAAATCCCGGTTGTATTATAATGAGAAGAGTAGTGAGAATATTCAGAAGGAGGGGGCAAATGAGCAATAAGCCATGGCAAGCTATGTATCCGGAACAAATACCAGCTGCTTTGTCGTACGAAGATAAACCCCTGTATTCATTTTTGAAGGAATCAGCCGAAGAATTCCCTGATAAAGTATCGATTCATTTCCAGGGAAAAGAATTAACTTACCAAGAAGTTTATGAATCAGCCTTAAAGTTCGCAGCCTATTTAAAAGGCATCGGCCTTCAAAAAGGTGAACGCGTTGCCGTCATGCTTCCTAACTGCCCTCAGGGTGTCATAAGTTTTTTTGGTATATTGATGGCCGGCGGAGTCGTGGTTCAGACGAATCCAACCTATACGGAACGTGAACTCGAGTATCAAATGAAAGACTCCGGAGCGAAAATGATTTTAGTGATGGATATTTTATTTCCCCGTGTCACTGCAGTCGCTTCCAGAACGGGTATAGAACATATCATTGTAACCGCTATCAAGGAATACTTGCCTTTTCCGAAAAATCTTATCTATCCTTTTATTCAAAAAAAGCAATACGGCATCGTCATCAATGTGGAGCACGCGGGCAATCATCATTTATTTACTGAAATCATGAAACGAAAGATTCCTGAAGAGGTCGCTGAGCCGATTGATGTGGATAAGGACCTTGCCCTTTTGCAATATACAGGGGGGACAACAGGCTTTCCGAAAGGGGTCATGCTTACCCATAAGAACTTGCTGGCAAATACGAAAATGTGCAATGCTTGGCTTTATAAAAATAAGCGCGGTGAGGAAAGGGTCCTAGCAATTCTGCCATTTTTCCATGTGTACGGTATGACGACAGTTTTGGTGCTTTCCGTCATGGAAGGGAACACCATGATCATCATGCCGAAGTTTGATGTTAAAGCGACGCTGAAAACCATCCAAAAACAGAAACCGACGATGTTTCCAGGTGCGCCTACGATGTATATTGGTCTATTGAACCATCCGGATATCGCTAAATATGACCTTTCTTCCATCAATGCCTGTATAAGCGGATCTGCATCATTGCCGTTAGAGGTACAAGAGCAGTTCGAGAATATTACGGGCGGGAAACTGGTTGAAGGCTATGGACTGTCGGAAACGTCTCCGGTGACCCATGCAAATTTCATTTGGGATCAGCCTCGTGTAAAAGGAAGCATTGGATTGCCATGGCCAGATACCGACTCAGTGATTCTCTCCCTGGAAACCTTTGATGAGCTGCCACCGAATGAAATTGGTGAGATAGCGATAAAAGGACCACAGGTAATGAAAGGTTACTGGAATCGTCCGGATGAAACGGAAAGCACTTTTAAAAATGGCTGGCTGCTGACAGGCGATCTTGGTTACATGGATGAGCAAGGATTCTTTTATGTAGTCGAGAGGAAAAAGGACACCATCATTGCAGGCGGTTTCAATATTTATCCTCGTGAGGTGGAAGAGGTACTATACGAGCATGAGGCGATTCAAGAGGTTGTTGTGGCAGGAATCCCTGACCCATATCGTGGTGAGACCGTCAAAGCCTATGTCGTACTGAAAAAAAATGCTAGGGCCACCGAGGAAGAGTTGGATGATTTTGCAAGAAAGAACCTTGCTTCCTATAAGGTACCGCGCAGCTATGAGTTTAGGGATGAACTTCCTAAAACGATGATAGGTAAGGTTTTGAGAAGAGTCCTTATCGAGGAAGAAAAGAAAAAAATATCCGAGGAAAGAAAAGAAGCGTAACGAAACATGCCCTTCATACGGAGCAGCGGAACATAGCTCCGTGTTTTGCAAAGCGACTGGACAACCAATGGATTGGGGCTGTACAATGAACATAGTGGGATGTCGGGTCTTAGAAGTTTTTGCTTGACAGTTAAGGTTCGTCATTTTATGATAGAAATATGAATGATGATTCATTCATTTTCTGAAAGGGGACATCCAGTGAAACGCAACAGACCAAAGTATAATCAAATTATTGATGCAGCCGTTATCGTCATTGCCCAACACGGTTACTATCAAGCCCAAGTATCCAAAATCGCCAAGCAAGCAGGCGTAGCGGACGGCACCATATATCTTTATTTTAAAAATAAAGAAGATATATTAATA
>NZ_JBHXAS010000019.1:0-63010 GCF_042727425.1 Peribacillus sp. NPDC060253 | reverse complement strand
AAAGTATACTAAATATAAAGACAATATAAAAAAGAAGGGGGAGTGTGATTTGAAAACAGCAGTTTGGTTCAGGAAAAGTCTCATCATTTTAGTATCCGTTTTGACGTTTGGTCTTGTCACTCCTTCAGATCTAGCTTGGCTAGCTGAAGCCGATTCGTTAAAGGATGCTAAAAAAGGCTTGGTGGAAGAAGAAGGTTCAGCCTATCGTGCCTCACAGAAACCGACTGAACTGGAAGACGAATTCGACCGGGAAGAATTTTTATCGGGCATTCTGGATAAAGCGGAGGAAAACGCTTTTATGAAATTTGGCGATAAGATCAAGCCTAAAATTGGCGATGAGTTCAAAATGGCCATATTTCCAAAAGTGGAAGAAGCCATTACAGAAATGGCTGCGCAATTTCCAGATGAAAAATTACAGCAATTAACGATCACTGAGCAGCCAAGCGCAGGTAGGGCTGAGAAAATTTTTCATATTTATGATTCAACCAGCGGCAAGGATATCATCAGGTTCCATGTCAGGCAGGAAAATCCTCCACTTGAGGGATATTGGTTCAATTTTCATTATCATACCTATCATGATTCATTTGCCACCCATTATGATATAGGTAAAATATATTGGGATAAAAATACGCCGCCAGAGTGGACAAGTAAGCAAATGCTCTCATAGTGGATGGGTTCTTTGATTTTATTTATGTGTAAGAGTATGATGGAAATGACATTTATAATAGGCATTAAATGATACGTTGTCATGCAACGTATTTATTTTGTGTTTGAAAAAAAGTAGAGTATTTCTCATTAATGGGAAGAATGTTATTTTAAATGGTTTTTTAATTTGTAAGTTATAGCAGCAGAGGAGTCTTTATCATGTCAGAGTTGTTAAATAGCATCATTCAAACATATTCCCAATTTTTCGATTGGCATATGTGGGTGGAGGTTTTATCCGATCCAGTGAGCTGGGGATTGATTGGGACGCTCGTACTGATGGAAGGATTACTATCAGCGGATAACGCTTTGGTATTGGCAATAATGGTCAGGCACCTTCCGGTAAAACAACGGAAAAAAGCACTTTTTTATGGTTTATTAGGTGCTTACGCTTTCAGGTTTGTAGCGATTGGAATTGGTGTGTTCCTCATTAAGCTTTGGTGGGTGAAGGTGATTGGAGCGGCCTACCTTGGCTGGCTCTCGTTTAAATACTTTCGGGATAAAAGAAAAAAACAAGCTGGTAACGATGAAGATATCCAGGGTATGAGTAAAAACAGCTTGCTGATCCGTATGTTTGGTACATTATGGGGGACGGTGGCCGCAGTGGAATTGGTGGATATAGCATTTTCCGTCGATAGCGTCTTGGCCGCCTTTGGCGTGAGTGAAAAAGTCTGGGTCCTTTTGACAGGCGGGATGATTGGTGTTTTGATGATGCGAGGAGTGGCAGGATTATTTTTAAAACTGATAGATAAGGTTCCGGAATTGGAAAATGCTGCATATGTTCTTATAGGATTCATTGCAATAAAAATGCTAATTGCCGTCTTAGGGATTGAAATCCAGCCTGCTATCTTTTTTGCCTTTATTCTAATGATTTTCGGCACCACAATCGCACTTCATTTTAAGAAAGGGAAAAGGCTAAAAGAACATGGTTGATCACTATATAAAAAAGCTGATATCAGAAATGATGTCAACTTTTTTAGTTTGTAGACAAAAAGGTTTAGGAACGGTCTCATGCTGAAACCTTTTTGATTTTTATTGAATGGAAATCAGAGGGGCACAGCTAACAATTAAAATGTTCATCGTACACATAGTCATGCTTGCGGAAGAATCTTTCTTATTTCACCAAGTCATACATGAAAGAGAAATCTATGGATGTCTCCATTTTACGAAACAAATCGTACAAGGGCTCCAGTTGATCTCGCTGAAATGAATCAGGTTGACAAAAGGGGTTCTATCTAAATGTTAAAACAAAGTTGATTGGAACGGGTGTACGAGACTCCTGCTTAGAAAAGCGTGTCTACGGGAGACCCCGCAGGCGCAAGCCGAGGAGGCTCACGGACCGCCCGCGGAAAGCGAGTGCCTGGAGTGGAAATTAACGTTTAAATGGTAAAAGCTATAAAAAAAGCTGACATCAGAAATGATGTCAGCTTTTTTTATGGAACATATCAAGTAATTGAAGAAGGACGGTAAATGTAGTGAAGAAAAGTAAAGGCAATAAAACGTTAAGCCAGAGTGATGAGAGTAACGGATGCAGAAGTATGCCAAGGAAAATGGCGAACAGCAAAAGGTCGAGAATGATGAACACTTTTAAACTGTAGATATCAAGGACTTCTTCTGCAAGTTCACGATGCTCATTCAGGGTGGCTTTTTTATTATCGGTTTCCATGTAATCACCCTAAACCTTTTACGATTATACTACTGATATATGAAAAGACTGGAGCAAGGGTTCTTTGATGATGTTGTGCAACCGAAATTACCAAAAAAACATAGAGTTTTTACATGAGATCAATATGTTATACTAATATAATAGTATGTAAGATTTAGAGAATTTAAGAAACATATATTATCGTAATGAGAAATGGAGAAAGGGGAGATGATTGTGAAAAGAAAAAAATGGTTAACCATATTTACCATATTTGCCTTTTCCCTCTCTATGCTCTCCTATTCCTTGGCAAAGGAAGATGGAGTAAAATGGCGGAATTTGCCCAAAGATAATCTTATAAGACAAAGTGAATTATTTAAAGAAAATAAAGAATTGCAAAGTATTTTTTTGTTTCCATCAGAAGGGGAATACGATCAAACGGAAGCACTGAAAATCGTAGGCACCATTAATAAATTGCCTCATTCCCTAGTGATGAAAACTGCTGAGAGCGGTGTTAGGGTCAAACTTTTTAACGGTAATTTAACCGAAAACCAATCTGCTGCTAAATTAAAGGGACAATTCCCGCGCGGTTATCTAAATAAAAAAACGACTTGGGATGATGTGCCTGGAATGGGCGGATCCCATACAGTATTGGTTAAAATCGGAGCGAGTGACAAGGGTCACGGGCATGGCTCTGTCAATTTGGAGCTACATGAGTTAGCCCATTCCATTGATAATATCGTTTATGATGGAATACGTGGGGATATGGATTTTTTGAGTATTTGGGGGAAGGAAGTCAATGGACTGTTTCCCGGACAGTCGTATTTTTCCAATTATCCTGAGGAATACTTCGCAGAAACGTTTGCCATGTTTTATGTAAACTTCGAACAAAATCAATTACTGAGACAAAAAGCACCCGAGACTTATAATTTTATTAAACAATTAGATTAAACTATGGGCGGTTATACGTTAAAATAAGGAGAATGAATGTAGAAAAGGTGGTTTATCATGAAGCAATATTTAGATTTATGTAAACATGTACTCGAGAATGGATCTCAAAAAGGCGATCGGACCGGAACAGGCACGATCAGTACCTTTGGATATCAAATGAGATTCAATTTAAAAGATGGTTTCCCTGTCCTTACAACGAAAAAGGTTAGTTTAAAAGCGATCATCCATGAACTATTATGGTTTTTGAAGGGGGATACAAATGTTGGCTACCTTCAGGAAAATAGCGTACGCATTTGGAATGAATGGGCTGATGAAAACGGTGAATTAGGTCCGATATATGGTCATCAATGGCGTTCTTGGGGAACTGCAGATGGCAGGCAAATCGACCAAATCAGTGAATTGATCGACCAAATCAAAACGAATCCAAATTCAAGAAGATTGATAGTGAGTGCCTGGAATGTTGGGGAATTGGACGAGATGGCCTTGCCGCCGTGCCACGCCTTCTTTCAATTCTATGTGGCTGATGGCAAGCTTTCCTGCCAGCTATATCAGCGCTCAGCGGATGTTTTTTTAGGTGTTCCCTTTAATATTGCTTCGTATGCGCTCTTAACAATGATGATTGCCCAGGTGTGTGATTTGGAAGTTGGGGAATTTGTACATACTTTTGGGGACGTCCATATTTATTCTAACCACCTTGAACAAGTGGAACTGCAATTGACACGTGATCCGAAACCATTGCCTACCATGAAAATAAATCCTGAAGTGAAAAATATTTTTGATTTTAGCTTCGAGGACTTCGTTCTGGAAAATTACGAAGCCCATCCACATATAAAAGGTGAGGTTAGCATATGATTTCGTTAATAGTGGCTATGGATCAAAATCGAGTAATAGGGAAAAACAATCAACTTCCTTGGCATTTACCGGCAGATCTGCAGTATTTTAAAAAAGTGACGATGGGCCATCCAATCGTCATGGGCAGAAAAACATTTGAATCGATCGGCAGGGTACTGCCTGGCCGGGAAAATGTCATCGTTACCCGCAATCAGGATTTTAAAGCCGAAGGTTGCGTGGTTTTACATGATATTTTACAAATAAAAACGTATGCAGACAACAGTGATCAGGAAGTTTTCGTGATTGGCGGAGCCGAAATCTTTAAAGAAATCCTGCCTGTTACCGACCGATTGTATATAACGGAAATTCATGAAACCTTTGAAGGTGATACTTTCTTTCCATTGATTAATGAAAAAGAATGGGATAAAACCACTTCAATCCAGGGCACCATGGATGATAAAAATCGATATGCACATGATTTTATTATTCTGCAAAAAAAATAAATGTTAAAAGCCGATTATGGGCAATGACCATAATCGGCTTTTTTTGGTGTAGAATGAGCAAAAGAAAGAATTTTTAGAAAAATCAATTACATTAATAACAGTAAAGTGCTATAATGATTGAATTGATTAGGAAGGAAATGAGGGATTAATATGAATCAAACTGCATCCATGAATAGGGGGATTCAATTGGAAGACATTCTAATTGCCTATAGAGAACTGAAAGAGATTGTTTTACATACTCCATTACAAAAAAATCAGAGGCTCTCTGATAAATATGAATGTAATGTTTATTTAAAACGCGAGGACCTTCAACATGTTCGCTCTTTTAAATTAAGAGGGGCTTACTATAAAATGAAAAGTTTGACCCAGGAAGAGACGAAGAATGGGGTCGTTTGCGCCAGTGCAGGAAACCATGCACAAGGAGTTGCTTTTTCGTGCAGTCAATTAGGTATCCACGGAAAAATTTATATGCCTGCCACAACACCAAGGCAAAAGGTCGATCAAGTTCAGTTATTCGGCAGGGATAATGTGGAAATCATCCTGATTGGTGATACATTCGATGATGCGTTTGTGATGGCAATGGAATGCTGTGAAAAAGAAGAGCGTACCTTTATCCATCCGTTTGACGATGTAAAGGTAATTGCCGGTCAGGGTACGACCGCTGTTGAAATTCTGAATGATTGTGAAGATGGAATCGATTATGTATTCGCAGCTATCGGTGGTGGCGGATTAATGGCAGGGGTATCAAGTTATTTCAAATCGGTTTCACCAAAAACGAAATGCATTGGGGTGGAGCCGCAAGATGCTGCTTCGATGAAATATTCGTTCAAGGAAGGAAAAGTTACCGAACTTGAAAACATCGATACATTTGTTGACGGGGCAGCTGTCAAGTGCGTAGGACAGCTGACATATCAGACCTGTAAGGAAAACCTGGAAGATATCGTTGTCGTTCCTTCAGGGCAAATCTGTACGACGATACTCGATTTATATAACCAGCATGCGATTGTCGCTGAGCCGGCAGGGGCTATATCTGTAGCTGCTTTGGATTTGTACAAAGAACAAATCAAAGGCAAAACGGTTGTTTGCATGGTCAGCGGGGGGAACAACGACATTGGACGTATGCAGGAAATTAAGGAAAAATCGTTACTATATGAAGGACTGCTATATTATTTTATCGTGAATTTTCCACAACGAGCTGGAGCTTTAAGGGAATTCCTAGATGAGGTGTTAGGACCGAATGACGATATAAGCCGTTTTGAATATACGAAGAAAAACAATAAAGAAAGTGGTCCGGCCCTTGTTGGTATAGAGCTAAAATATAAAAATGATTATGATGGACTCATTCAAAGAATGAACAAAAAAGGATTTTCGTTCGTTGAGGTCAATAAAGACAGTAATTTATTTCACTTATTGATTTAATCATGGACAAAATGATAAATTAGGATAGAATAATACTTATGTTTTTACATTTTATTCTACCTGCCCGGCGGTTACGAGCATACTGTCGATAATTGTTACCATTGTATGACGAATTGCGGGTTTACTTTCAAATGGTTGGAAATGGTATTATAATCGGAATAGGTCTAATTACAACACCAAAGGGGATGTATCCATGTCAAACATTGGAGTACCAGGTCTAATTCTCATCTTAATATTGGCATTAATTATTTTTGGTCCAAAAAAACTTCCCGAGATTGGCCGTGCTTTTGGGCAAACACTTCGTGAATTTAAAAAGTCCACGAACGATTTGACAAAAGGTGATTATGAAGAAGATAAGAAATTACAACAAAAAAATCAAGAATGATTGAATGCTGGGCGTAAGATGGAATCGTCTTACGCCTTTATGCTGGAACAAAGATACGGATTTTCAGATGAAGGCGTGATCAACTTTGGAAGATAAAGAATTAAATATCATCGATCATCTCGATGAATTGAGAAAACGGCTTATTATTACTGCGGTTGCTTTTGTCATCTTTTTTATCGCCAGTTTTATTTATGTGGAAGATATTTACAATTGGTTTGTGAAGGATCTCGATTTTGACCTGATGGTATTGGGACCGAGTGATATTATTTGGATTTACTTTATGCTTTCAGGTGTTGTAGCCATTGCTGCAACGATTCCGATAGTAGCTCTGCAAATCTGGTTATTCGTTAAACCCGCTTTGATGCCAAATGAAGTAAGAGCGACCCTTTCCTATATACCGGCACTTTTCTTGCTTTTTATCGGAGGGCTTGCTTTTGGTTATTTTGTCATCTTCCCGACCATTCTTCAATTTTTGATTGAATTGGGCGATGGGATGTTCATAACCAGCTTTACAGCGGATAAATACTTTTCATTCGTCTTTAATATGACAATACCTTTTGCTGTTTTATTCGAGCTTCCTGTCGTTACTATGTTTTTGACCTCCATTGGGATAATTAATCCATATGTGCTTCAAAAATTAAGAAAGTACGCTTATTTTGTACTTGTGGTCATAGCGATTTCGATTACGCCGCCTGACTTTATGTCAGACTTTTTGGTAATGGTTCCACTACTGTTGTTATACGAAGTCAGTATTTCATTATCTAAATTTGTCTATAAACGCAAGGTGAAGCGTGAAAGCTTGCGGGAAAGCAACTACGAGGAAGGTATATGATAAAAGGACTCATGAAGGCTTTTGGCCCTTATGGGTCTTTTTTAATGGAAGACAGGCAGGATTTGTGCTTTTTTTATACATTTGAATATTTATACTTTTTGATTTATTGTGTATAATGTAAGCAATCGGTTAAAAATGAGGATTGATATTTTGATGTTCAAATGCTTGGAATTCAAAGATTGTTTTGGACATAAGGTCACAATTTCAGAAATACCTGTCTTACTGCCAAGTGATCCGAATTTTTTTATGTTGACCGTGCGTTTGGAAGTATTTGTAAAGAAAGTTTTTGCTAATAAAGATCATAAAGAAAATTACTCATTCAAGCATTATTTAGCATCCGTACTCAAATGGCCTGTTTATAACAAGATTTTTTTTGGGAGTTTACTAAATAATGCTTAATCTGGACTGTTCCATAGCTAACTTCTCCGATAAAAGAGATGCCACGAATTTCATGCAATATCGAATAATGCGGCATGCTCTGGTTAGCTAATGGGATGGTCTTTTTTTGTGTAATCTTTTCGTTCAGTATTAATCCTTCTGCAAAAAAGTAACCTTTAGTTTGAATGCCTACCTTGAATAGGTATAATACAATAGATATGTTAATCTAGGGATGTGTAATGATGAATAAAGTTAAGATTGTAACAGACTCAACAGTGGATATGACACCGGAAGAACTGGAATATTATGATATCACAATGGTTCCTTTATCGATCTTTATTGATGGGGAGACTTTTTTAGATAAGGTTGAAATCGAACAAGAGGAATTCTTGAAAAGAATGAACCAGTCAAAAGAACTTCCAAAAAGCTCACAGCCAGCCGTAGGTACATTTGTGGAGGTGTACGATGAACTTGGTAAGGACGGCAGTGAGATCATTTCCATTCATATGACAGGTGGTATGAGCGGCACTGTACGCTCAGCGGAGAGCGCAGCAAGCATGTCTGAAGCGAAGGTCACCGTTTTGGACTCGAAATTCATTTCCAAGGCGATGTCTTTTCAGGTGATCGAGGCAGCGAAACTGGCGAAGGAAGGGAAATCCGCAGCAGAGATAATTGAACGCCTTGAACAAATTAAAAAGCAGTCAAGTTTGATCATTGTCATAGAAACACTAGATAACCTCGTCAAGGGCGGAAGGATTGGTAAAGTTTCCGCTTTAATCGGTTCACTTTTGCACATAAAGCCAATAGCGCTACTGGATGATGGTGTACTGAATCCTGTATCCAAAGCTCGAAGCCAGTCCCAGGTCGTGAAGTTCATCATCAAGAAGTTTAAAGAAGATACACAAGGAAAAAAAGTTAGGGGCATTGGTTTTGTACATGCAAATGGACTTGAAATTGCAGATAAAGTCCGCCATGCCATTTCAGAATTATCGGGTTTTCAAGACATAAAAATAGAAGCAACCACTGCCGTCGTCAGTACCCATACAGGTGAAGGTGCCATGGCAATCATGTATTATTGGGACTGATAAAGCCGATTGAAATATGCCTATTGCAGAAGGGTCCAAAACATTTTTACACATGTCTTTATTTCGTTGAAAGAGTTGCTGTTCTCATTTCAATTGGTCTGTTAAAATTAATGAAGTAACAGAATATTTTATACATAAAGGACGGGGTAGAGATGAGAAAGCTGCATTTGCTTATGGCAGCTATGGGGGCTTCAATTTTATTGCTATTAACGGCATGCGGTTCCAATGGAGTACCTGATGCTAAAAATTGGGATTTGGAAGACTTTAGTTACATTGATCAGGAAGGCGAGCCTTTTTCAAAAAGTGATCTTAAAGGAAAGGTTTGGGTGGCGGATTTTATATTTACAAGCTGCGAGACAGTTTGTCTGCCCATGACTGCCAATATGTCGAAGCTGCAACAGCAATTGAAGGATGAAGGTATATCAGATGTAGAGTTCGTTTCTTTTTCTGTGGATCCTGAGATAGACAAGCCGGATGTTTTAAAAAAGTTTGGAGATCAATTTAACGTTGATTACGGGAACTGGCATTTTCTAACCGGTTATGGTCAGGAAGAAATCGAGCAGTTTGCATTGGATAACTTTAAAACGATCGTCAAAAAACCTGAAGCAGAAGATCAGGTGATTCATGGGACAAGCTTTTTTCTAATGGATCAAGATGGAAAGATCATTAGGGATTACACAGGTCTGCAGGATATCCCTTTTGATGAAATCATTAAGCATATTAAAATTTTACAGAATTATTGAACAGGTTAATTGACCTGTTCTTTCTGTTTTCTTTTATTCTTTATTGATTTTTAACAAGAGCCTATTTGCGACGGTGAATATGACGCATGTAGTTTTTGAAGAAACAGCGGAAGTGAAGAATGATTTTACCTGCACAGTACATGCTAAATTTTATAGGAATAGCTTTAATTCCTTGCATTTTTCATAGTGTATAGGAAGGAATGCTCTAGCTAGATATGCAATGAAGGTATATTGTTTGCAATCTTTGGTTTTCTACATGATATAATATATGGGTAGGAAGGTGAGGGTCATGAGGTACAGAATCACCTGTCTTTTCATATGCATAGTTTGGATTTCAGGTTGCGGTCAAAGTAGTGAAACAGCTTCAAATCAACCATCCGTTCAGCAGAAAAGCATAATAGAGCTGAGTGAAAAGGATACTATTCCTGCCAGCTTTTTCCCGGATCCTGTGCAAATCGTGTCGATTGGCGATTCCTTGACTCAAGGGGTCGGTGATAGTAAAGATAATGGCGGCTATCTGCCTTATTTACAAAATAAGCTGGAAAAAGAACCATCCATTACTTCTGTAGAGATGATAAATCATGGCATACGTGGAAATAGGACCGACCAACTATTGAAAAGACTGGATAAGGCTAGGATTAAAGAAGACATAAAACAAGCAGATTCGATTGTTGTCACTATCGGTGGAAATGATATCATGAAGGTCTTTAAACAGAATTTCTCCAATTTGGAACTGAATCAGTTTGAATCGGCAAAGGTAGGGTATGAAAAAAGATTAAGGCAGATACTTGATAAGGTGCGCTCCGAAAATGACCATGCCCAAATATACCTTGTGGGCGTATACAATCCATTTTCCAAATGGTTCGCAGATTTTTATGAACTTGATATGATCATGAATGAATGGAATGAAAGTGGGAAAGAGATTATAGAAGAATATGATTCAGCCTATTTTATTGAAATAGCAGATATTTTCAAGAATTCCGAGGAAGATTTACTCTATGCAGAGGATTATTTTCATCCCAATGACCGAGGATATGAATTAATCGCGACAAGAATCTATAATGACATGGATATAACCACAATTGGAGAGGACACGTTGGAGGCGAGTGCCAAAGGAGATGATGACCAAGAATGACAAATGTCAAATGGAAGGCTTTGTTTATTTCCCTATTAGCCCTAAACATCCTGGTCATCCTATTTGTTCTGATTTTAGTTAATCTACCGACTAAAGATGATGAGCTGATACCAAAAGTAAGCCACGAAGAAGATATCCAATTTCAAATCCATACGAATCGGGAAGATTTGACAAGGTTAATCAACCAGTATCTTGATAAAGAAGGATTGACGGGATCCATTCATTACGAAGTATATTTAACGGACGTAGTCGAATTATATGGAACCATGCCATTTTTCAATCGTGAAGTAGAAATGAAATTAACTTTTGAACCAATTGCCCAAAAAAATGGGGACTTGATCCTAAAGCAAAAATCCATTGCTGTCGGAAAAATGAACCTTCCTGTTTCATATGTAATGAATCTAATAAACGAGCGTTATAATATGCCGGATTGGGTAAGCATTAGCCCCAATGACGAAAGTATTTATGTGTCATTACAGGATATGGAATTGAAAAGTGACATTAGGGTTAAGGCAAAAAAATTCGATCTTGAAAATGATGACATTTCATTTTTATTGACCATCCCCTCATCATTGCAATGATAGTGATTAAATCGATTAGAAACCAGGATCAATGTTTCCTGGTTTTTATCCATTTATGGGGATAACGTTAGGGCTTCTAACGTCGATGATTCCCGATTTAACCCTAATATATAAATGGTTGAGGAGGTATTTCCCTGGAAATCCTTGTTAGGAAGTGAAAGTATAATCTCTTTTGTCCCTGCTTTCCTTACTTCGAAGTCAACGATCATGGGATGTATATTAAGGTATTCACTTGCTTTCCTGAAGGAGAGATTTTCAAAAACGACATCTCCATCTTTGACGGCAATATCGACTGACGGTAATGGGGATGATAGATGGATGAATCGAACCTTGGCTTCATTTTTAGGAACAAATGGATTATCTTCGAAAGTTAATATCTTCACCGATTCATATGACAATGCAGCGGCCACTGTATAGGATATCCCGCTTTCAAGCCCCACTTTACGGCTTAGCAGGGGTGAGGTGGATTGTCCGCTGGGGTATAAATCCAATTGGTACTTGCCGGGGGCGAATGGTAAATACCCATTGATATCTCTATATGAAAAGTTTTTGAGAATAGGCATTTCATTTACATAAATATCAATTGAAGGAGTTGTTGGCGCAGCATGTAAAATGCGTACTTGTGCAGGAAGTAAGACCTTCATATGTTCATATCTTACTTGTTGCCTTGCTTTTTCAAGATTTATCAAGTACTTATGGTAATAATAATCATGCAGATGTGGTTTGCTGTACTTATAATAAGACGATAGTAAATCATAAGTTACAGCTTTTTGTAAATATGATTGTTTATCGCTCATTTCCAACACCTCTCATTTTCCATTATGACCTATCATATGGTGTGATGCTTGGGCATGTGTCAACCCTTGAGTGGGAAAGGAGCGCTTTCGTTAGAAGGATTGGTCGGCATATTATTTTACAAGGCAAAATAAAAGCGTTAAAATGCTTTCAATGGATGGTTTGTAAAAAAAGGAGGATTTTTCATTTGACAAAACTATTGGAGAAAGCAACATTCGCAGGTGGATGTTTCTGGTGCATGGTGAAACCGTTCGATGAACAGCCTGGTATCGAATCCGTCATTTCGGGCTATACGGGCGGGACAACGGAAAATCCCACGTACAAAGAAGTCTGCTCAGAAACGACGGGACATTATGAGGCTGTACAGATTACCTTCGATCCAAACGTATATCCATATGAAAATATAATCGAGTTATTTTGGCAGCAAATAGACCCGACCGATGCTGGCGGGCAATTTTATGACCGGGGAAGTTCTTATCAAACTGCCATTTTTTATCATGACGAAAACCAACGTGAAATTGCTGAGACATCCAAGGCGAAGCTGCAGGCGAGCGGGAAATTTTCCAAACCGATTGTAACGCCGATAATACCAGCCAAAACGTTTTATCCAGCTGAGACCTATCACCAGCAATATTATAAAAAGCAACCTGAGCATTATGAAAGATATTCGATTGGATCAGGACGAAAAGCATTTATCCAACATCATTGGGGGGGGGAAATGAAAAGTAAAGAAGAATTAAAACAGAAACTTTCACCAATTCAATATGAAGTCACCCAAAATAATGGAACGGAACCAGCTTTTCACAATGAATACTGGAACTTGAAGGAGGATGGGTTATATGTGGACATCGTTTCAGGTGATCCGCTTTTCACTTCAAAAGAAAAGTTCGATTCAGGCTGCGGTTGGCCAAGCTTTACCAAACCGCTAAAAGAAGAGGAAGTGGTGGAAAATCTCGATACGAGTTATGGAATGAGAAGAATCGAGGTTCGCTCAAAAAAAGCCGATTCTCATCTTGGTCATGTTTTCAATGATGGTCCGGGACCGACGGGATTACGCTATTGCATCAATTCTGCCTCTTTGAGATTCATCCCAATCCAAGATCTTGAAAAAGAAGGATACGGAGAATACAAGAAGCTATTTGATTGACTGAAAAACCCCTATCATAGGATGATAGGGGTTTTATCAATTTTGCGGGATTTAATCGGTGATGATCGACGCGATCCGGACATATGGAAAGGTGATATGATCTATTGCATTTGTTCTGGCAGTTACCTCAAAACGGACCGTATGTGAACCTGGAGGCAGTCCATTGGTGATAAATAAATATCTTTCACGGGCAAATGGCCACCATGTATTCAAAGTCGTGATTTCATTGCCATCGATCCATACATTTACTTCCCCTCCATCGGGACTTCTAAGCAATTTCACACCAAGAATACTTCCCTTGAAGTTATATTCAATGACACTGCCTTTTTCTTTACTTGAAAAATACCCCCCCATTGGACGAAAACCTTTCATTTTTACATAGTGGTCAACTTCCTTTAAATCTAAATCAGAGCGGGCATGAAGTTTAGGGGGAAGGCCTGCAACGGTCTTCTCCCGTTTTATATTATCTAGGAAGTGATCATAAATTGCATTGGCATAAAATTTATAGCCCAGGCCATTTGGATGAATCAAATCTCTAGTCAACTGTTTCTCCGTATAACCTGAATCCTTGAATATAGGACGCATATCCACATTCGTTGCACCATAATGCTCGGATAAAAGTTTGATGGCAGATCCAAATTCCTTGAATTTCAAGGAACTTTCAGTTATTGTGAATAATTCTGCATGAGGGTGGAGACGTTTTGCCTCTCTGATTAAAGCTTCATACGTCATCGTGAAATCATCGACACTCATATACTTGCGGTCATTTTCACCGAATACGATGAAAATCAAATCCTTATGGTCATGCTGCCTTCTTTGGGAAAGCTTAAAAAGACCTTCAAAAGCAGTGGACCCGCTTTGGACCACGTAATCCCCGTGGAAAGGGATATCATTTGTTTCATACATCTTATTTTCTAACTGTTTGAACCATGTTAGATTAGGAGTTTCAGCTCCTGACCCTCTTCCAATACTATCTCCAATAACAAGATACTGAATGGGCTTGCCTGATTGGAATTTTTGATAAACATCTATCGAATCATCCGATCCATATGTTTTAGGAGTTTTTTGAAGGATATAGCTGATTAGAAGAATCGTGGCGATTGCAGCGAAAGGGATGAAGGATTTTGCTTTCTTTTTCAATTGTGTTCCCCCGTATTAACCTTTTATGTATCTATTATAGGAATGAGATAGCTTAAAGAGGCTAAGAATTGTTTTTTCCTTATTATATCCTAAATAAAAAGTAACACAATAAATATGAAACGTTTTTAGCCATTTCTCATAGTTATATTTGGTGGGCCCCATTTAATTAGTAACGATGATGAAGGTGCTCATTCGAAAGTTTTTTCTTAAATCAAGAAAAATAGGCATATGCACAGACCGAGGCGGGCGTATTGTCATATGGTAAGGTGTAAAGAGAAATCAGAAATCTAAAAGGAGTGAATCTTAATGTACGGATATGGTGGATTTGGTGGCGGAGGATACGGTTATGGTGGTGGCTGCGGCGGCGGCGGCGGTTGCGGATTTGGATCAGGCTTCGCTTTAATTGTTGTCTTGTTCATTCTGTTGATTATCATCGGTGCTTCATTTTGCTGCTAATTGAATAACACAAAGACCAGTTGAAAAAGCTGGTCTTTTCTTAATGTAAGGGATTTTTTAATTGGACGGGGTATAGCTCTGACTCGAAAGGTTGTTGTACTTAAATAAGAAGATCCTACTATGTACCAGGGACAAGCGATACATAACAAAATTTCAGTACCGGCAAAACGCGATTAACAAGGATGCCAATGATGAGGAAAACGAAGTAAAGCGGAACTGGAGGGCAATCGGGACATCCAGTTTTTTTTTAGGGGAAATGGCAAAAAAAGAATGATGGAAGCCTCATTACATGGAGTTGCCCGACTGTTGTTCCTTAAGGTTCTTGATTTTTATTTATTCCCCATATCTGCTAAAATAACGATTATGTTATTAATTTAGGGGGATAAAGATATGAAACCTTCCCGTTTACAAGCAGGGGATGAAATTCGCGTTATTGCACCTTCGAGAAGCTTGGCGATCGTCAAAGGGGAACAACGCAGATTGGCAGAAGAAAGATTGACGGAGCTTGGTTTTAAAGTGACATATGGTAAAACGGCTTTGTTCCATGATGACTTTTTCTCGAATTCGATTGAAGATCGGATCGAGGATTTGCATGATGCGTTCAGGGATCCGAATGTAAAGGGGATCTTTACAGCCATCGGCGGTTATAATGCCAACCAATTGTTACGATATATTGACTACGATTTGATTAAGGAAAATCCAAAAGTAATGATGGGGTATAGTGATATAACCGCAATCTTATTGGCTATTTATAAAAAAACTGGCTTGACTACATACTCAGGTCCCCATTTCTCGACGTTCGGGATGAAGGCAGGTCTGGAATATACGATGGAACATTTTAAAAAGGCCATAATCGAAAGTGAAGGCTTTTATCTTGAGCCAAGCGAAACGTGGAGTGATGACTCTTGGCATTTAGAACAGGATGATCGAACTTTCCACCCGAATGCAGGATATATGGTCATTCAGGAAGGGGAAGCGGCTGGAACGGTCATTGGTGGGAATCTTTGTACACTCAATCTTTTACAAGGTACCGAGTTTATGCCATCCTTGCAAGACAGTATCCTGTTCATAGAAGATGACGAAGAAAGCCATCCATTCAGTTTTGACCGGGATTTACAATCATTGCTGCATCAGCCCGATGCAAGTGGGATTAAGGGAATCGTAATTGGCCGTTTCCAAAAGGAATCCGGTATGACTGAATATGCTTTACAGGAAATCATTGCAACCAAAAAGGAGATAAATGGCATACCAGTGATCGCTAATGCCAATTTTGGCCATGTTCATCCATTTGTGACGATGCCGGTCGGTTCAAAAGCTGTTATGAAGGTTAAGAACGGTAAAGCAACGATACAAATCGATTCATAAAACAAAATAAAGACGCCGTTCAAAAAGTGGACGGTGTTTTAACGAATATATATAAATATAGTATTCGTTTTTGGTGTTTTTTAGGAGTCTGTCCTCTTATCTTCTCTGGAAATTGTCCGATTTTCCATGCATTATTAGGGAATATGAGTCTAATTGTTCAAATTCTATATTTTTCTGATATAATACTAAGAGATTTAAAATAGAAAAGGTGATTATGTGTTATTAACAATTCCCGCATCCATACGTTTAGAAGGGGTTTTGGCCGAGTATAATAAAAAAGGCCGTGTGAGCCATACATGTTTCGTTTGTAACGAAGACACTTCTAATGGGGATGCAAGTAACTTGAACTACTATAAGTTAGGAACAAAAAAAGTTTGTCATTCCTGCATGAAAAATGTTTTGCGTCATCCATCTTTAAAAGAGTATGAATATGTACATACCTCAGTTATTGATAAAACTGCTTTTTATAAAAATGTGCTGGCTGTTTTAAAGGATGAAAGTTTTTTGGAGTCAGTTCGTGAAGAAAAACTAAATAGCGCATTGTAAGAAAAAAAGTGTATCTCTTGCGGATACACTTTTTTTGTCCCCTTTTTTAGACAAATTCACTTACACACTTTACGAGCATAGGTCAATTTCCTTAGCAAGATTCCCTTCTTCTGGACATACACTTTACTATATTGCATTTGTTTTATAAAAGAAGGAGAGTGTGGGCTAATGGAGCAGTCTTCATTGATCAAGCCGATCTTGGGAGGAGCCTACCCGACTATCAGTCATGGTCAGGGCGTATTTTTATACGACAAAGAAGGAAAGGATTACCTGGATGCTTCTTCCGGTGCTGTAACTGCCAACATTGGCCATGGTGTTCAGGAAATCTATGAAGCAATGGCAAAACAGGCTAGATTGGTTTCGTTTGTATATCGTTCTCAATTTACCAGTGAGGCTGCAGAGAAACTTGCCGAAAAAATTGCTGAATTAACCAAAGGGGACCTGACTTATAGTTTTTTTGTAAACAGCGGCTCTGAAGCGACTGAAACGGCCTTGAAAATCGCCATTCAGCATTGGCAGGAAAAAGGCAAGCCCAAGAAACAAAAAATCATATCGAGGTGGATGAGCTATCATGGCATCACCATGGGGGCTCTTTCGATGTCTGGACATCCGATTCGCCGGGAACGGTTTACTCCAATGCTTGAATCATATCCTTCAGTATCTCCTCCATATTGCTACCGATGTCCACTTCAACTTGATTCCCATACGTGCGGAATGGCCTGTGCTTCGGAATTGGAAGCATCAATCCGACGTATTGGCAGTGAAAATATAGCGGCTTTCATCGCAGAACCTGTCATCGGCGCAGCAGGGGGGGCCATCGTTCCTCCTGATGGTTACTTTCAAAAACTCAAGAAAATCTGCGAAGAGAATGACATTTTATTCATTGCCGATGAAGTCATGACTGGCTTTGGTCGAACCGGTAAAATGCTTGCTTCCGAATATTGGGATGTGGAACCTGATATCGTAACATTTGGTAAAGGCATGAGTGGCGGGTATACCCCGATTGCTGCCGCAGTAATGACCAAAAGTGTGATGGAGCCAATCATGAAAGGCTCACGGTCAATTATCGGAGGCCATACGCTTAGTGCGAATCCATTGTCGTGTGCGGTATCTTTAGCCGTTTTGGAATATGTCGAAAGGAATGAACTTGTCGAAAAATCTGCCGATAGAGGGAAAGACCTGATTAGGGGGCTGAAGAAGATAGCCAGGAAGTACTCCTTTATCGGTGACATCCGCGGCAAGGGTTTATTGATCGGCATCGAATTTGTCCAGGATAAGGCCACGAAGGCCCCATTTCCAAAAGAAGCCAATGTGACGAATGAAATGATTGAATTGGGTAGTAGAAATGGAATCCTCCTGTACCCCGCAGCAGCAGGCCAAGACGGTGTAACAGGGGCAGCCATCATTATTTCCCCTCCTTTAACGATATCGGAAGAGGAATGTGCCGAATTGTTAATGAGGGTTGATATAACTTTTCAGCAATTCAATGAGTCCATAGGAAAACGGCCATCCAAACAAGGAAGTGAGTCATAGTGTTGGAAAATACTTTCCGGAAAATTTGTCGTTTGGAGGATGTCCTCCACCTTTTTAAAGATAACCAGTCCATTCTTTATGGGGGATTCGGTGGTATAGGGACACCTCCGGGATTAGTTAACCTGATATTGGAATCAGGTATAAAGGATTTAACCTTGATTGGGAATGATACAGGTTTCCCCGATATAGGAATCGGAAAACTGGTCACGCAACGCCGAGCGAAAAAAATCATCGTTTCCCATATCGGTTCCAATCCAAATGCAGGACTATTAATGAACAATGGTGAGCTTGAAGTGGAGTTTTCTCCGCAAGGGACGCTCATCGAACGCATCCGGGCCGGAGGGATGGGGCTAGGAGGGATTTTGAGTGATATTGGCATGGACGCCGATATCGTCCGGGACGGCAAGCAAACGGTTAGTATAGATAAGAAAAATTATCTGGTGGAACCGGCATTAACGGCCGATATCGCAATTGTTTACGCAGAAATGGCAGACCCTTATGGAAATCTGATATTTGATAAAAGCGCAAGGAATACGAATCCACTCGTGGCTACGGCCGGACAAATCACGATAGTTGAAGCCATGCAGATCGTTCCCCTTGGCTCTCTGGATCCAGAGGACATCATTGTACCGGGTGTTTTTGTGGATTATATCATTCCATCAAAAGGAGTCGATTGGAAATGGGTATGGGAACCAGTGATAGAAATAAAATAGCGAAACGTGCAGCAGCAGAAATAAGCGATGGAATGCTGGTCAATTTGGGAATTGGCATTCCATCACTTGTTCCGAATCATCTTTTACATGACCATAAAGTTATGTTTCATGCTGAAAATGGCCTCGTGGGAATGGGCAGTTCACCTGAAAGTGGGAAGGAAGATGCGCATCTTTGCAATGCAGGGGGACTACCGATCACCATTAGAGCCGGGGCATCCTACTGTGACAGCTCGGTTGCATTTGGAATGATACGGCGCGGAAAGGTGGATATCACGATTCTTGGTGCCCTTCAAGTAAGTGAAGGGGGAGATCTCGCAAATTGGATTGTCCCGGGTAAGCGAGTGCCAGGTATGGGCGGTGCCATGGAACTGGCTGCTAAGGCAAAAAAGGTCATCGTCCTGATGGAACATACCGATAAAGCGGGGATGTCAAAATTGGTCGAAAAATGTACGTTGCCGTTAACTGCCAAAGGATGCGTACATATGATCATCACGGAATTAGGCGTGTTTTCTGTAACTTCAGAAGGCCTCCTATTAACGGATGTATTTGAAACGTCCAATATCCGGGAAATCAGGAATCGGACCGAAGCCACGTTTACCGTCTCTGAAAACATCCATATTTTAAAAGAATGAGAGAGGAGAATGGATATGTATGAGGAAAAAATAAGAACATGGTTGACTGAACATCGGATGAATGGGGTTCAGCTTTTGCAAAAACTGGTTCAGGAACCAAGCAAGAGGGGGCAAGAAGGGAGTGCACAAGCCATTGTAGTCGAGAAGTGCAGACAGCTTGGTCTTGAAATAGATCTATGGGAAATCGGGGATGAACAATTGAGAAATCATCCTCATTTTTATTGCGATCGCAGGGACTTTAAAGGAAATCCGAACCTTGTGGCTATTAAAAGAGGAACCGGCAAGGGGAAATCTATTATTTTAAACGGACATATTGATGTCGTTCCCGAAGGAGATCATGCAGCATGGCATGATGATCCTTATAGCGGCAAGTTACGTGATGGGAAAGTGTTTGGGCGGGGAACGACAGATATGAAAGGCGGCAATGTTTCTTTATTGCTAGCAATTGAAGCAATCGTCGATTCTGGCATCCAATTGAAGGGAGACCTGATATTCCAGAGTGTGATTGAAGAGGAAAGCGGCGGTGCCGGTACACTTGCGGCAGTCATACGTGGATATAAAGCTGATGGGGCAATCATTCCGGAACCCACCAATATGAAGCTATTTCCATTACAGCAAGGTTCGATGTGGTTTCGCCTCAAAATAAAAGGCAAGTCTGCACATGGAGGCACGAGGTATGAAGGAGTTAGTGCAATAGATAAAGCAGTTGGTGTAATGAAAGAAATCAAGAAGCTTGAACAAGAAAGAAATGAGTCACTTCGTCATTCACTTTATAAAAATGTCACCATCCCCATTCCAATCAACATAGGAAGCATTCAAAGCGGGAATTGGCCTTCTTCCGTGCCGGATACGGCTGTCCTTGAAGGTAGATTCGGCATTGCCCCGACAGAAACCATGGAAGAGGCACAAAGCTCGCTGATACAACGAATCGAGGCTCTAAACCAGAGTGATGCATGGTTCAAAGAAAAACCGATTGAATTAGAATGGTTTGGTGCAAGATGGTTGCCTGGCAATCTCGAAATTGATCATTCACTTATGAAAACCATTGGCACATGCTATGAAAAAGTGGTGGGTGAAGAACCACTTGTCGAAGCCTCCCCTTGGGCGACGGATGGGGGGTATCTTTCATCGGTTGGATCAACCCCTGTAGTTGTATTTGGACCAGGGGAGACGAAGCTGGCACATGATTCGAACGAATATATAGAAGTGGATAAAATGATGAAAACCGCAGAAATCATCGCATTGACCATTATTGAATGGTGTGGGGTGGAACAGAAATAATTATGTTCCCATTGGTCTGATTCTAAAAAGGGGGTCAGGCCTTTTGCTACAATAATCGTCGATGGGAAAGGAGCGAAACAAATGGAAACGGGAATTATTGAAAGAAGAATTCAAAAGCCACGGTCCACTATACATATTACGATCGACCATTTTAATAAGCGGGTCAGGGTTGAAGATTATCTTGGTCATTTTCAAGAATGCATAGAGGAATCTTTGAAGGCGGCCAAGGACATATCAGCAGAGAAAATCATCTTCAAGACACGCAAAGAAAATGTTCTGGAATTACTTGCTCAGGGCTTCTTATATGAGGGAAGCATTGATAAATTCTTCTTGGGAAGTGATTGTTTCTTCCTTGTTAAGTATATTAGGAATGATAGGCGAAACAGTGAGGAATGGGAAAAGGAAGATCGGCTCCTCACCGATGTTCTGAATCTGCCGATAAAATCAGAACTGGATGTTTTGCCGCCAGCTTATCAAGGTCGAAAGGCAGAAGTTACAGATGCACCTCAGCTTGCACAATTGTATGGGAAGGTATTCAAAGTGTATCCCACTCCGATGAATGATCCGGTATATGTGCAAAAATGCATGGAAAATGGAACGGTTTTTTATATTTTTATCCATGATGGTAAGATCGTCAGTGCGGCTTCAGCAGAAATTGATGGCTTTTACCATAATGCGGAAATCACTGATTGTGCAACATTGCCGGAACATCGGCAGTACGGTTTGATGAAGCACTTGATTGCAGCGCTTGAAGACTATCTAATTTCGCATGAAATTTATTGTATCTATTCAATTGCAAGATCGCTCTCATTCGGCATGAACGCTGTATTGCACCAGCATGGTTATTCATATCGCGGACGTTTGGCCAATAATTGTTACATCTTCGAAAAGCTTGAGGACATGAATCTTTGGGTAAAAAATTATACATGATTGCTCAATTTTAGGCGGTTCATGACAAGTTTTCGGCATTTCCCTCATATACATCTAGCAAGAACCAACTTGAGGAGGGATATTTTGCCAAGTGAATTTTTTAATACAAGTAAAGTATTGGAAGCAATATTAGAAACCATTGATGAAGGCATTCATGTGGTTGATCCAAAGGGACAGACCATCTTTTATAACGGAGTGGCTGCCAATCATGATGGAATGAAAAGAAGTGAGGTACTTGGGAAACCGTTGCTTGAAGCCTTCCCTTCTTTGAATCACAAATCATCGACCTTACTCCGTGTCATTAAAACCGAAAAACCAATCTACAACTATAGCCAATCGTATGTAAATGCACATGGGCGAATCATCGAGACGCTAAATACGACGCTGCCCATATATGTTGATGGGTTTATGATAGGTGCAATAGAAATTGCTAAGGATTATTCACGTCTAAAGCAACTATCTGAACGGTTAGCTGATCTAGAAAGCTCGCTCAAGACAATCAAAAGTCCTGAAAAGAAAGAGGTGGCTGGGAAAAGCGGATTGTATTCGTTCACTGATATCTTAACTAGTGATACTCCATTCAGAAGTCTGATATCACACGGAAAAAAGGCTGCGCGTTCCTTATCAGCGGTTTTGGTATATGGTGAAAGCGGTGTAGGAAAAGAGCTTTTTGTTCAAAGCATCCATCAGGATTCCAGTCGCCGAAAAGAACCATTCATCGCGCAAAATTGTGCAGCTTTGCCGGAAAATTTGTTGGAATCACTATTATTCGGTACGGCTAAAGGCAGTTACACCGGTGCTGTCGAACGTCAGGGATTATTTGAATTAGCTAACGGGGGAACGTTGTTTCTGGATGAATTGCAATCGATGCCGATTGACTTGCAGGCCAAGCTTTTGCGTGTGCTTGAAGAAGGGTTCATCAGGAGGATAGGCGGCGCTAAGAGTGTGCAGGTGGACGTCAGGATCATGGCAGCAATGAATATAGATCCTAAAAAGGCTGTCTCGGAAAACAAGCTAAGGCCTGATTTATTTTACCGATTAAATGTATTGAGCTATGAGCTGCCTCCGCTAAGGGAGCGTGCTGATGATATTGAGCTCCTTACTGACCATTTCATATCAATATTTAACAGGGAATTAGGACTGTCCATTAAAGGAATGGATGAGAAGACAAAGGTTTTTTTTCAGAAATATCATTGGCCAGGAAATGTAAGGGAGCTTAAGCATACGATTGAATTCATGATGAACCATACGGAGAAGGAGGTTTTGAACCTTGAAGATTTGCCCCAGTTCTTAAAAAAACGTTCCCCTTCATCAGAAAAAATACTTCCGCTTCGTGAGGCCATGATGGATATCGAAACAAAATTGATTACAGAAGCCCTTCTTCAAACAAATGGAAATGTATTTCAGGCATCGAAGCTATTGCAGATTCCACGGCAGACACTGCAATATAAAATAAAAAAACATATTTGAATGGAGAAACATCCGGATTGCAGTCTGCAGTCCGGAATTTTTTTATGGCAAGTGAATTTTTGGGTCATTTTGGCACCCTTCTTGCATTTAATAGTACTATCATAACTCAGGAGGTATTACCATGTTATTTGACTTATATAAGCCAGAGCGCAATTGGAAAGATATAGAGCTATGGAAAGATGTAACCGAAGAACAATGGAACAACTGGCTGTGGCAGCTTACGAATACTATCCGAACTGTTGATGATTTGAAAAAAGTAATTAACCTGACTCCGGATGAAGAGGAAGGCGTAAGGATTTCCACTAAAACCATTCCATTGAATATCACCCCATATTATGCTTCGTTAATGAATAAAGATGACCCACGATGTCCTATCAGAATGCAATCAGTCCCCATCTCGGAAGAAATGCATAAAACCAAATATGACATGGAAGATCCCCTTCATGAAGATGAGGATTCCCCTGTCCCGGGCCTGACCCATCGATACCCTGATCGAGTCCTTTTTTTGGTGACGAATCAGTGCTCCATGTACTGCCGTTATTGTACGAGAAGACGCTTTTCAGGACAAATCGGGATGGGCGTGCCAAAAAAACAATTGGATGCTGCAATCGGCTATATACGTGATACACCAGCAGTTCGGGATGTCCTTATATCCGGTGGGGACGGATTATTGATTAATGACACGATCCTTGAATATATCCTTAAAAACTTAAGGGAAATACCTCACGTAGAAATAATCAGGATAGGTACGCGGGCCCCAGTTGTCTTTCCTCAAAGAATCACGGAAAATTTATGTACCATTTTAAAAAAGTATCATCCGATTTGGTTGAATACTCACTTCAATACCTCGATAGAAATTACGGAAGAGTCGAAGAAAGCATGTGAGATGCTTGCTGATGCAGGTGTACCGGTTGGCAATCAGGCCGTTATATTAGCAGGGATAAATGACAGTGTCGCAATCATGAAAAAGCTGATGCATGACCTTGTCAAGATTCGAGTCCGGCCTTACTATATTTATCAGTGCGATCTCTCGGAAGGCATCGGTCATTTCAGGGCTCCCATATCAAAAGGGATTGAAATCATAGAGGGACTCCGCGGACATACATCAGGGTATGCCGTTCCTACATTTGTCGTCGATGCTCCAGGAGGGGGAGGGAAAATTACACTGCAGCCGAATTATATCCTCTCACAATCCCCAACCAAAACGGTGCTCCGCAATTTTGAAGGTGTGATTACAACATATCCTGAACCAGAGCATTATACTCCTGGACTTGCAGATGATTATTTTAAAGGGGTATATCCTGATATGGAAAAAAAACGGTCAGATATAGGTGTTTCCGGTTTAATGAACGACAAGCAATTCAATTTAGTGCCTGAAGGACTAAAGCGAATGAATCGACGGGAAAAATACGTGACCAACCCAGAGCATGCTACATTGAAAAACCAACGTGAAAAGAGAGATCTGTTAAAAGAAAAGAAATTTCAGGCACAGCAAAAAAAGAGCACTCCAAAGGGAGATGAATAGAGTGGAGACGTGTCCATGGTGTGAGGTAGGAACATTACAATCGGTAACTGATACAGTGTTTTGGGAGTTGCCAGATGGATCGAGAGCGGTTGAAATTGATAAAACGCCATCGTTCTATTGTGGTAATTGCCATGCGCTATTTCAGAGTGATGAAACGACTAAAGAGATTGAAGACCAGCTGTTTTTAATTGATACGAAACAGTTAGGGAAACAGACGACGTATGACGAGTTATTGAAGATGAAACGGTTGTTAAAGCGGAATTATTTTGATTTTGGGAAATAACAAAATAATTAGAAGTTGCCTCATCTACTTTTTGTGGTGAGGTTTTTCTGTGCGCCCGGCGGTGCGGTCTATAGGGTGCGCATCTCGAACAGTGAAGGCATTATTAGCGGTTGCTTTCCCTGGAGACGCGGAATTCTGAAGGAAGCAAGCGGTAAATTGAGATATATTATTTTGGAAGCCTCTTTTGGAGAGGTTTTTTGAAATTTCTTCAATGGGTATTAGGGTAGATGAAAAAGCACTGTTAAAACAACTAATTTTTATTTTCAAAATACGAAGAGCAGAAGTAATTGTGAAAGACCAATTGAACAAAATTCAGATCCCTGGGGCTATCGTAAAGGAAAGGACAATTGAAGGGCCTGTTATTTTTATACCAATGGCCGACCCAAGAAAAAATCCAGTACCAATCGTGCAGCCAAACCCTATTAAGGACAACTGCCACCATTTTAAATTTTCATCTTCACTCCCCTTACTTTGCCCACTAGGCATAAAAAAATCCATGCAGTATCTCCTCACATATACAAATTCCTTTTCAAAGCAAGTAGGTATTTAGATTACCTGTTTCTCTGAACATTCCCCAAATAAATTCATACATACTCATCCCGCCTATAAATGTGATTGTGAGAAATTACCATTCTTAATAAACATTTTTTGGGATAACTTAGAAATGAATCTTAAAAGAAAGGATACATATATGAAAATAAAATGGGTTTTATTAGCTATTCTTTCTACTACCATAGTCAATGTGCTTTCTGGCTGTGAATCATTAGCGGTCTTAGATCCTAAAGGACCACAAGCCCAAACGCAAGCCAATGTGATTTGGCTATCAATTGCGATCATGGCGGTTATTGTTATAGTTGTTTGTGCTATTTTAGTCTTTGTGTTAACGAAATACCGTGACTCTAAACTACCTAAAGATTATGAACCACCCTACATTGAAGGGAATCATGTTGTTGAAACGATTATTGTTGGGGTGCCAATTTTAATCGTCATTTTCTTCTCCGTTGTTTCTGTAATTTCCAACAATAAAGTGGAAGCCACTCCGGAAGGGTACAAAGGTCAAGATCCATTAGTTATTTACGCTTCGTCATCTGACTGGAAGTGGCATTTTAGTTATCCAGAAAACGATATCGAGACAGTAAACTACTTGTATATTCCAACAAATAGACCACTTGAATTTAAACTTTATTCATTCGGGCCTATCACGAGTTTCTGGATTCCACAACTTGGCGGTCAAAAATATGCCATGTCTAACATGGTGACCACATTACACTTAGCAGCGGACGAATCAGGGGAAATGATGGGACGAAATGCAAACTTTAGTGGGAAAGGATTCGCTGAAAATACGTTCCACGTCGAAGCGATCTCACAAGATAAGTTTGATGAATGGGTAAAGGAAGTTAAAGAAACTGCGAAACCTATTACTGAAGTAAGATTCAATGAATTATTAAAACCGGGTCATGAGGGACAGTTAACGTTTACTGGAACGCATTTAGACTTCTCACCAGCTCCAGAAGGTGAAAATGCTGGACATCATCATGGCTCAAGTGACTCTAACGCGAATTCAAAAGGTGAACATATGAAGCATGATCATAAGTCAAGTAATAGTAAAGAAAAATCAGGACACAATCATGAATAATTTATTAGTCTATCTCAAGAAAAATATGTTCAGAAAGGAAACACAAAAGTATGGGTTTTTTCTCTAGATTTCTTATACCTAATCCTAGTCCCGTCATATACTCATCAATGGTTGCCATTGGTGTTACTGTTCTCTTGATCATTTTTGGTTTAACCCACTTTAAAAAATGGTTTTATTTATGGAGTGGCTGGCTAACAACAGTCGATCATAAAAGAATAGGTATTATGTATTTAATATCTGCTTTGTTGATGCTTTTTCGTGGTGGGGTAGATGCTGTGATGATGCGTGCGCAACTTGCCGTACCGGATAATAAATTATTAGATTCACAGCACTATAATGAAATTTTTTCAACACATGGGGTTGTGATGATCCTCTTTATGGCGATGCCGTACATTATGGCCTTAATGAATTTCGTAGTGCCATTACAAATTGGAGCCCGAGATGTAGCATTCCCACGTCTAAATGCCATAAGTTTCTGGTTATTTTTTATGGGTGCGATGCTATTCAACATCTCTTTTGTAATTGGTGGTTCGCCTGATGCAGGGTGGTCATCTTATTTCCCGCTTGCAGGTAATGAATTTAGCCCGCATGTTGGAACGAATTATTATATGATTGGTATTCAGATAGCCGGAATAGGTACATTAATGACGGGGATTAATTTTTTGACGACTATTCTTAAAATGAGAGCACCCGGTATGACATTAATGAAAATGCCAATGTTTACATGGTCTGCTTTAGTCACAAGCATTATTATCATTTTCGCATTCCCTGTATTAACAGTGGCGCTGATCATGGGAACAATGGATCGACTATTCGCAACCAAGTTTTTCACAATGACTGATGGCGGTATGGATATGCTTTGGGCTAACCTGTTCTGGGTTTGGGGACATCCTGAAGTATACATCTTAATCTTGCCTGCATTTGGTCTTTTTAGTGAGATTATCCCAACCTTTTCACGACGTAACCTATATGGCTATCGATCAATGGTTGCTTCAATGGTATTTATCTCTATATATTCATTCTTCGTTTGGACGCACCATTTCTTTACAATGGGGCAAGCAGCATATGTTAATAGTATTTTCTCGATTACAACGATGGTAATTGCTATTCCGACTGGAATCAAGATCTTTAACTGGTTGTTCACGATGTGGAAAGGTAGAATCAGATTTACCGTACCTATGCTTTATTCAATAGGTTTCATACCTCTCTTCACAATCGGTGGAGTTACCGGGGTTATGCTTGCGATGTCAGCGGCGGATTATCAATACCATAATACAATGTTTTTAGTAGCTCATTTCCACAATGTCATTATTCCGGGTGTAGTATTTGCTGTGCTTGGTGCCGGAACTTACTACTGGCCGAAAATGTTTGGTTTCATGTTGAATGAAAGGATTGGGAAATGGGCGTTCTGGTTTCTAACCATTGGTTTTTGCTTAGCATTCTTCCCTATGTATATCACTGGTTTAGATGGTCAAGCACGTCGTATATACACATACTCTGAATCGAGTGGATTTGGACCATTGAATATGATTTCGTTTATCGGGGCAGCTTTAATGGCAATCAGCTTTGTATTAATCGTGTATACGATTTACTATAGCATTCGCCATGCTCCGAGAGATGTTGTTGGTGATGATCCGTGGGATGCACGTTCCCTTGAATGGGCTACTCATAATCCAGTACCAGAATATAACTTTGCTATTATTCCACAAGTGAACTCAAGGGAAACGTTTTGGGATGCTAAATATAAAGGTCATGAATTATTCAAGGGTGACTATGAAAAAATTCATATGCCCAATAACAGCGGCGGACCGTTTATCATGTCCTGTATCTTCTTTGTCTTTGGATTTGCGTTAGTATTCAGCATATGGTTTCTTGCGATTATTGGGTTAATCGGTATCTTTGTTTGCATGGCTCATCGTTCATTCGAAATAGATCATGGGCATTACATTTCTGTAGAAGAAATTAAAGCGACAGAAGCAAAATTCGGGGGTGTTAATAAATGGAAATAGATCACTCGCAACCTCTTGAATATAGTACGGAACAAAATCGTCTAAATATTTTAGGCTTCTGGATTTTCCTTGGAGCCGAAATTATGCTTTTTGCAACACTCTTTGCATCTTATTTTACATTAGTAGATCGTACCGGTAACGGTCCTACTGGAGCAGAAATTTTTGAAATCACTCCAGTACTTGCTGAAACATTCTTGCTCTTAACAAGCAGTTTTGTCATCGGGCTTGGAATTCATGCCATGCGACTTGGCAACAAGAAAGCCATGTTGACATTCTTCATAATCACTCTCCTTCTTGGATTAGGATTCTTAGGATTTGAAATTACTGAGTTCATTACCTATTATCGCGAAGGAGCTACACTGCAAACTAGTGGATTTACATCAATGCTCTTTACAACATTAGGGACACATGGAGCACATGTTACATTAGGACTTTTCTGGGGGTTATTTATTATCCTTCAAGTGAAAAAACGCGGGTTGACACCTGAAACAGCCAATAAATCCTTCATTTTCTCTCTTTACTGGCATTTCTTAGATATCGTTTGGATCTTCATCTTCACCTTTATCTACATGAAAGGAATGACATAAACATGAAGGAATTATTCCCGGCTAAACAAGTATGGGGTTTTGTATTTTCATTGATTTTGACGGTTGTAGCTCTTTTGGTTTACTTCTTCAATATGTCAAAAGCAACAGGCATGACGATTTTTATATTGACAGCATTCATACAAGCAGCTGTTCAACTAGTTGTGTTTATGCATGCTCGTGAAACTGATGATAGCAAATCAATTTTTATGACTCTATATGGCGCTATATTCCTAGCTCTAATTACTGTCTTCGGTACAATACTATGTATGATCTGGGGTTGGAGTTATTGATATGAAACAGCTTGCAAAACAGACAAAGTACATGGAGTTAATGAACATGAAATTGTTGCTGAAACGTACTATTTTGACTTTTAGCGTAGGGAAAGGCTACTTTTCCATATATGTTTGAATAAATAAAACCCCTCATTTAACTGGAACGATGGAAACGACTTATGCCATCGTCCATGTAGGGGTTTTTCCCATTCGCAAAATGGGAATTTAAAGTAAGATTGGAGTCTGCTGGATCAAAAAGAACTCTTTCTCCATCAATTGAAGTACTAAGCACTTTTAAAAGCTAAAAAAGATTTCCCGTCTATAAAAAATGGAAGCAATATGGATTGAGAACTATATCTATATTACAGGACGATATATATCGATTGCCTCTCCTGATGAAAAATCGTTGATGGTCTATGAACAGGAGGAAGAAGATTCTCATATTGATTTTAAAAAAGTGGACGGAAGGGAAAGTTTCCGATATATTAAAGCAGAAATCATAGTTATTTTTAAGGGGGCTCGACAATATGAGACCATTTTATTTATATTTAATGAAGTTTCGACAACCGAAGGAAATTGACGCCATCACTAAATTTGCCAATTATGCCTATCAGGACCATGGCTTCCCAAAGCAATCGACTGATTATAATGAAGTGAGCAGTTATTTAGAATTGAATGCAGACTATCTCGAAAGTATGTCTGTGTTTGATCATGCTTGGGAGCAATATGTCCAAATAGAAGAAGGACTTCTTTAGGGAAATCAGGAATAGGGAGGATCGGAAGGATGTTTAAGAGCCTTCAAACCCGAATTTTGCTTTATTCTTTGCTTATAGCCAGTGTACCTGTTCTCATATTGGGTATCATTTCATATGGATCACAACGATCCTTGCTTGAAAAGGAAGCAAGAAATGCCTTGAATGCAGGCTCATTGAATATTGTCAATGAAACATATAACTATTTGAACGAACGGATCAGTGATGTGAAGCTAATGAGTGCAAATTCGGTAGTCATCAATCCTGACTCATCAAAAGAAGAGAAGTCCGTTGAACTAAAAAAGTTCATCGATGCAAAAGGAAATTATTACGGGATATTGTACTTGGATTTGGAAGGGAATGTAATTGTTGATACCTCCAATAAAATGATTGGAGATCGATTCGCGAATAGGATATGGTTTAAAGAGGCCTTGGAAGGTCATGAGTTCCTTTCTGACGTAAATAAAACCAAAGCTTACACAGAACCCTTTATAGCTGTAAGTGCACCGGTACATGATGTCACAGGAGAAATGATCGGTGTCGTCTCGCCAGCTTTCCGTTTGGAAAGGCTTTGGGAGATGATGGAGAAAAAGGCTAATGAAATTAGCGATAAGTATCCAGTGAACTTTTTCATGATTAACCAAGAAGGCATCATGATATCAAAAAAAGACCCGCATGGTGTATTAAAGGATTCGGCCTTGGAGGAAATGGGACTAACAAAAGAGAAACTGATGGAAGCTTCGATATCTGATGAATTGTACAGTGCAGAGAATGGAGAAAAAATATATTCCATTCAGCCTGTCCATACGATAGCGCAAACGGAGAATAAATGGTTTGTAGTTGTGGGTGCAGATAAGAAACAGGTGTTTCAGCCTTTGCATGACCTTTTAACACGTTATCTGATAATCTACAGTATCGTATTTGTTTCTATTATTCTGGCTGTCTATTTACTTACTAGGACTCTTGTGAGGCCTGTTCAGGATCTAGTGGTGGCGACAGAGGATTTCATTGAAGGGAAAGAATTCGTCGTTTCCGATAAGAGTAGCTTCGAAGAAATGGAAAAATTGCACCTTGCCTTTGTAAGAATGATGGAAACGATTGAAGATCGCGAAAAGGAAATCGTCCGAACTGAAAAATTAAAATATGTTGGTCAGCTTGCTGCCGGGGTTGCCCATGAAATCAGGAACCCACTGACGACAATAAAGGGTTTTTTCCAACTATTGAAGAGCCAGGACCATGATAAAACATTAATAGAAAAATATAGTGATGTCATGCTTGATGAAGTGGATCGGGTCAATGTATTCGTGACACAACTCTTGGATTTGGCAAAACCTCATCAACTCGAATGGGAAAAACTGGATTTGAAAGATCTTATTGATGAAATTATAGATACCTATACCTCTTCAACTCCGAGTTCTCATGTAAAGTTAATTAATGGATTGTCACAATCCGTCTTTGTTTATTCCGACAAAAACCGGTTACGGCAGGTTCTCTTGAATGTCTTGAATAATTCTTGTGAAGCCATCGATGGAAATGGGCAGATAGAACTGCGAATGACTGCCGTTTCACAATATGTCAATTTAATGATCAGAGATGATGGAAAAGGTATCAGTCCCGAGAACTTAAAAAATATCGGCATGCCCTTTTATACCACTAAGCCTGATGGAAACGGCTTAGGTGTAGCGACCTGCATCCAGATCATGGAGGAATTGAAAGGGAAATTCCAAATTGAAAGCACCTACAGCGAAGGAACGAAAGTGACCCTCGTTATCCCTACTACGAACCGTCTCATTAAATGAGGCGGTTTTTGGTCGTCGCAAGAAAAGGTAACAGGTTTTTCATTATTGGAACCTGCCCCGTATTAAAGGGTGGCAAGTTATTATCTAAATGAGCAAAATGCCCTCTCATTTCCATTAACCTCTATGTTTGTTTGTGCATATAATTTACTAATCAAACGATAAGGACCATATTGGGGGATGTCTCTTATGGGCAAAAAAAAACAGCCGAAATTTAAAATAGGCGATACAGTCGTAATAACAATGTATGGGACAGTCGGGAATATAACCGATGTAAAATTTCTCGATGGTGCTTATGTGTATGAAGTGAACTATAGTGAAGGCCTTTATATTGAAAAAACATTGCAATCGATAAATGAATATGAAGGAGAAATCCTTTATCAAAAGGAACAAATCGATATTGAATATAAATATTTATTAGGTGACTTAGTCCAGGTAGATGGATATGAACATGATTATTTCAAGATTATCGGCTATCGAACGGAAATTTGGCGCTATAAGGAAAATGCCTGGGAGGATGTAATCTATGAGTTATCACGAATCTCAGACAGTGAATGGCTTGAAGCGCATGAAGAAGAACTGACTTTAATAGCCGATGCTAAACGTGCAGATGGGATTATTCGAAAATTAGGGCTGCTCCTTTCTAAAAAGAATAATGAGCTTGCTATCATTGCTAAACAAAACAACCCTGGTAAAGGTGAGCGAGAAATGACAATGACAAAAAATGAAAAAAAGGAAATGATTGATGGACTTTTGGATTTATACAATGATTACTGTAAGCTCTATGAGCATTTTGGCGATGATGAATATCGTCATATCATGAAGATTGCCCTTGCAAAAATTGAAAAAGCGGCAGAGGAAATTTATCCAGATCATAAAAAGAAGCAAACGAAGTGAAAGGTTTCCATGATTAGGGGCGATATTCCTTGAAAAAGCTTTCATTCAAAATGGTCAGGAATGGTCCTTAATACATGAAGGCAATTCATATGATTTTTCATTATGGAATGCAACTGGAATATTTGTCTCTAGTCATTCATACACCTTTAATTAAGGGGGCGATGATTTGCGAGAAATTGAGGTTTTTATTGATACAGAAGAGATAGCGGAATTCTTTTTTCAAGAATTGATAAGACGGGGCTATCTTCCAACAGAAGCTGAAGTTGAAGATCTTGCTGACATCACATTCGAATATCTTCTTGAAAAATGCATAATTGATGAAGAAGTCGATGAGTAACCTGTCATTAGACGGTTAGCAGCTTCCTTACCCTTAAATTAAAAAAATCTTTTAAAAAAGACGGCGGACCACCGCCGTTTTGTTTGCGGTTTAATAGGAAGGGTGCCACAATCCTTTTCATGATGTCTGCGTTTACTTTTCTTTAAGGGGCTCTTGGATAATGTTCAATTTTCCTAACTTGTGGTTGATATGGTATAGTAGTTTGTGAATATCATTTCACCCACAAGTTAAGGAGGACGTAGTTGTATGAGCGTACATATTGGTGCTAAAGAAAATGAAATTGCTGAAACGGTCTTACTTCCTGGAGACCCATTGCGTGCAAAATATATTGCTGAAACATTTTTAGAGGATGCTAAACTTTACAATGAAGTACGTAACATGTTTGGATATACAGGTACATATAAAGGTAAACGGATTTCTGTCCAAGGTACAGGCATGGGTGTACCATCCATTTCCATCTACGTGAATGAATTGATGAATAGTTATAATGTCCAGAAGCTGATTCGAGTTGGTACTGCCGGAGCCATTCAAAAAGATGTAAAAGTCAGGGATGTAATCCTGGCAATGAGTGCTTCAACCGATTCACAAATGAACCGCATGACATTCGGTGGAGTGGACTTTGCCCCGACTGCGGATTTCGATTTGCTTAGAAAAGCTTATGACGCGGGCACGGCTAAGGGCTTGCAATTAAAGGTCGGCAATGTGTTTACGGCCGATCAGTTTTATAACGATAATAGTGAATTGGAAAAATGGGCAAAATACCAGATACTTGCGATAGAAATGGAATCAGCGGCTTTATACACGCTTGCTGCTAAATTTGGACGCCAAGCTTTATCTGTATTAACCATTTCCGATCACATTTTAACTGGTGAGGAAACGAGTTCTGAAGAGCGTCAGTCAACTTTTAACGAAATGGTTGAAGTGGCATTGGAAGCAGCTATACAAGACTGATAATTGGATGTAATGACAGGCGGGTGACCATGTAATAAGTGATGCTGTATAATGACAGTCGGGATACAGGCTCATTTATTCCTTGGTATCCGCATTTTTGTAATGTAACGGATGATCAATTCGGAAATGCGGAATGTCATGAGTATTCCTTTTGATTTTACATGTGTGAACGGTTTAAAAAATACATATGAACAAAATTGTTATTTTTGATAACTATTATTTTTCGATTGGCACGAAAGCTGATAAAATAGAAAGAAATCGTTTATTTCGTCATGAAGAATGAAAGTGGTGAGGCTTCAGTGGAAGAAGAAAATCAAAAACAGCCAAAAGAGGCAGGGAAATTCATTAAAATAAAGAAGTTTACGTTCATTATGGGGATTTTCTTAGTCATATTCCTAACCGCAGGGATTACTACAATAGCCTTGACCTTTGGAGATGAAAAAGTAGATTCATTAGCACCGGATAAACATTCGGAGTTTGAAAAGCTGTATTCTACATACGATACGATAAAAGATAACTATTATGAAGAAATTGATGAAGACAAGCTTGTTGACGGTGCAATTAATGGGATGATCAATTCATTGGATGATCCTTACTCTGCTTATATGGATAAAAAGGAAGCTTCGAGTTTCCATGAGAGCATCTCTTCCTCCTTTGAAGGTATCGGTGCCGAGATACAAGAGCAGGATGGACAAATTATGGTCGTCTCACCGATTAAAGGATCTCCCGCCGAAAAATCAGGGATAAAACCGAATGATATCATTTTAAGTGTGGACGGGAAAAGCGTAGAAGGTTTAAGCTCTTCTGAAGCTGTCCTGAAAATCAGGGGCAAAAAGGGAACGAAAGTGGATTTATCCATCTCAAGAGCTGGTGAGTCCGCACCGATTGAGCTCACGATTAAACGTGACACAATCCCGATTGAAACTGTTTATGCAGAAATGCTTGATGATGGGGTTGCAAAAATTCAAGTAACCAGTTTTTCCGAACATACTGTCCAAGAGCTGAAAACGGCGCTTGAAGAAATGTCCAAGAAAGATATGAAGGGTCTAGTTTTGGATTTACGAGGAAACCCCGGTGGGCTGCTTGACCAAGCTATAGATATGGCAAGCCTGTTCATACCAAATGGGGAAGTGGTCCTTCAAGTTGAGGAGCGTAGCGGGAATAAAGAAGTCTATAAATCGAAGAATGACGGAGAGTTGAAGATTCCGATAGCTGTATTGATTGATGATGGCAGTGCCAGCGCTTCTGAGATTGTCGCAGCGGCCGTCAGTGAATCTGCGGACATCCCATTGATTGGTGTTAAATCATTTGGGAAAGGGACTGTTCAGACTGCCCAAGACTTCGATGATGGTTCTAACTTCAAATACACGGCAGCTAAATGGTTGACTCCTAAAGGCAACTGGATTCATAAAAAAGGGATTAAGCCGGATATTAATGTCAAACTTCCTGACTATGCCAGCCTTCCATACATTTCGCCGGATAAGGAATTGAAAGCATCCGATTCTTCCAGTGAAGTGAAAGCAGCTGAAGAGATGCTGAAGGTAGCTGGTCATGATCCAGGTAAGATAGATGGATTCTTTGATCAAGAAACAACCAATGCAGTCAAAGCATTCCAAAGGGACCAAAAAATTAACGAAACTGGCACCATTAAAGACGATACTACCGTCAAATTGATGCAAGTCATCCGTGAGAAAATCCTTAAAAACGACACACAAGTGAAAAAAGCGGTAGAAGTAGTAAAGAAAGAAATCAAATAAATGTTTTATACAAAAAAGCCTGTCAGCGGTTACCGTTGACGGGCTTTTTTGTCGTTACATGCATATTATTCCAATAAAAGGTAAAAATATGGGTAAATTTCCGATGAGGTGAGGTAATGAAAGAAAAGGTACTTTTCATATATCTAATGGTCTTGATTCTGGCAGGCTGCACCTATGCCCCTTTACCCAAACAAAATGGAAATTCAGGTACGGAAAAAAAGTTAACCAAAGTAGATAACCAAGAAAGCGAAAAAACATTTCTATTTATTGGTGTTGATTCTAGGGGGGAGAAAAAATCCCGATCAGATGCGATTATGCTGGCAAAGTACTACCCTGAACAGGAGAAACTTAAGTTGGTCTCCATCATGCGTGATAGTTATGTGAAAATCCCAGGATATAAATCCGGATATAATAAAATAAATGCAGCCTATTATTATGGCGGAAGGGAACTGCTCAAGAAAACCATCCGCGAAAACTTTGGAGTAAAAGTCGATCATGTAGCAGTCATTGACTTTCAGGGTTTTGTGAAAATGGTGGACTTGCTTGCCCCTGAGGGGGTAGTGGTGGATGTGGACCGGGAAATCATTGATGATATGAGCATTCAAGCAAGCATTGGTGAAAATGTTTTACATGGTGAGGAAATATTGAAATATGTCCGCTTTAGACATGACGATGAAAGTGATTTTGGAAGGGTAGAACGTCAACAAGAAGTAATGGTTCAATTAAAAACAGGATTTATAAACCAAATCTCATCCTTTGAAGGGATGGTAGCCCTTCCTGAAATAATCGAACAAGGCCTTTCATATTTAGATACGGATATTGGATTGAAAACGATAATGGAAATGGGTCCAAAAGTCGTCTTTCATACACCAGACACCGTCGAAACTTTAAGGATCCCAGTGGAAGGAAGCTTTAAAGATGAAGTATATCCAGAGACCGGAGCCGTGTTGGAAATGGACTACGCTAAAAATAAGAAGGCACTTCAAGATTTCTTTTCAAAGTAGGGATTCCTTCGAAAACATCATATAAAGTTGATCATGCTATAATTTTATAATACACCTCGCAAGAATAAATCAATAAGTTAAAAAACGAGAACGGATATCCGTCTCGTTTTTTTAGTCGTCAATAAAATGAAGCCTGAATCACTTAACATAAAGTGGAATGTTTTTGACAAAATCCGGTTGAATGATTCCGTTTTCCGTAATAATGCTGGTAATTAGATGATTAGGTGTTACGTCAAAGGCTGGATTGAATGTCTTTACATTTTCCGGGGCGATTCGTACACCTTGAATGAAAGTGATTTCAGCTCCATTCCGTTCTTCGATTGGGATGGATGTACCTGACTCGATAGAAAGATCGAATGTGGTTGATGGAGCGGCCACATAAAAAGGGATACCATAATGCCTGGCTAATATGGCCAATCCCAATGTCCCGATTTTATTGGCTGTATCTCCATTTGCCGCAATCCTATCGGCCCCAACTATAATACCATTGATTTGTTTCTGATGAATCGTATGGGCTGCCATATTATCAGAAATTAAGGTGACGTCGACACCGGCTTGCATCAGTTCCCAAGCGGTCAAACGGGCCCCTTGGAGGACTGGTCGGGTTTCACAAGCGTACACTTTTATCGGAAAGTCCCTTTCTTTAGCTAAGTGAAAGGGAGCCAAGGCCGTGCCATACCGGGCAGTGGCGATTCCACCGGCATTGCAATGAGTTAGAATGGAATCGCCTTTAGCAAATAGGGACAATCCATGTTCCCCGATTTTCCTGCACATTTCTTCATCTTCAGTAAAGATGGCTTTGGCCTCCGATACCAGTGCTTCTTTGGCAGTCGAAATGCTTTGTGCTGCATTTAATATGTTCTCCATTCTCTTTAATGCCCAAAAAAGGTTGATTGCAGTAGGCCGGGAAGAGGCAAGCTTCTCAATATGGCTCATTACATTTTTTTTGAATTCCCCTAATTCCGTGGATGTTTCTTGTTTGGCACCCAGTGCTACCCCGAATGCTGCAGTCAGTCCAATTGCTGGGGCCCCGCGTACCTTTAATGTTAAAATGCTGTCATATACATCATCAACTGAATGAAGTTTAATAAATTCAGTGATGGATGGAAGGCCTTGTTGATTTAATAAGGTGATATGGGTATCATCCCATTGTACCGAATATGGTAATGGCGCTAGCGTAGTCATGTATAGGTCTCCTTTTAAAGGGTTGTATAAGATGGCAGTGTATGTTGCTTCAACGCTTCAATTATTGCTGGAACATCCAATTCATCCCGTTTTTTAATTAAACGTGCACCAATCTCCAATGTTATCGTTTTGGCTGCGATCCTTGTTTCTTTATCTTCAATGACATTTAAATCTGCAACATGAGAAAGGCCGATTGTTCTCCGAATCAGTTCGCAGCCGGCAAAACCGAATGCGTCTCTTTTGAATTTAGTCAGTAAATAGGTCAAATAACCATTCACATGGCGGAAGGGACTTTTATTTTGGGTGTTCCAAAGTTCAGTATATGTTTCTTCAAAGGCATTCCAAAATTCATGGAGGTATGTGAAAATCTCTTCTTTCCCAGCTGCATTGCGTGTGACTGCCTGAAAGAGAAGGTTGGCGGTGTATTGGCCTAGGTCAAAACCGACGGGGCCATAAAAAGCGAATTCTGGATCTATAACCTTTGTTTCAGTTTTACTTGCAAATATACTTCCAGTATGTAAATCTCCATGAAGCAAGGCTTCCTGCTCGGTTTCAAAGCTTTGTTTCAGCTTAGCGACTTCGAGTATCACTTCTTGATCATTCCAAATCTTTTTGGCGGCATCAGTCAATTCCACCTCGAAATCTCCTGGGAGCTCCTCGAAAAATGGATCCGTGAAAATAAAGACCTCGGTGATTTTGCAGAGCTCTGGATTCGTGAAGTGACGGGCCACTTCTTTTTTCGCAGGTGGTTCTAAATGATAATCGGAAGTGAAGAATGTCGTCTTTGCAACATACTCACCAATATGTTGTGAAAGCAATGGATAGGGATCACCATCAATCAATCCCGTCCTTACGATTTTTAAGTGTGATAAATCTTCCATGACTGTGATGGCAAGCTGTTCATCCGAATAATATACTTGCGGTACGAATTCGGGGCAATAGCTTTTGAAATGAATAAGTGCATTTGCTTCAATGGCAGCCCTTTTCAAAGTCAGCGGCCAGCTTTCGCCAAGTACCTTGGCATAAGGGACCGCTTGTTTGATTATTATCCCTTTATTTGTGGCTGTGTCAGTAATATGAAAAACGTAATTTAAGTTGCCATCGCCGATTTCTTTACAGTTTAAACTGGCATCTGAATTGACCAACCCTAGTTTTTTTGCAAGGGTTATAGCTGTTTCATTTGTTAATATTTTAAAATTTGAATGGTTTTGAGTCATTCTTTTCCCCTCCACATTTTAAGAATAAAAAAGCCTCTTTCATTAAGAAAGAGGCAGAAGTTTTAGCTTCGGACCTCTTATCTCCCAGAAAAAAGTTTTCTGGTGGAATTAGCACCGTGCTCTGCGGATTTCAAAATCCGGCGGTGAATCCGCCCCATTTCACAATGGTATTACAGTCGGTTGCTGGGCTTCATAGGGCCTTTATCCCTCAGCCTGCTCTTGATAAGAGTATATGTTTTCTGAAATTTTAATCTTCGGGAAAATAATAACAACTTTTTAAATAGTTTGTCAATGGGGAAATTAATAATAATCCGGACGGCGATCTTCAAAAACAGGTATTTTGTTGCGAGCTTTCGAAACTTTCTTGTAGTCCAGCGTGCCTGGCAACAGTTCGTTTTCATCTCCGGCTTCACTTACGATAGCTCCCCATGGATCTTTAATCAAGGAATGTCTGGCAAATATATTTTTGACATCCGTACCTGAACGATTCACGGCTACAACATATACGTGGTTTTCGACGGCACGGCTAATCAATAGGGGTCTCCAGTGATCGGCAATCTCATTTAACCTGGTCAAGTCGTATCCGGTTGTCCAAAGCTCTGGTAAAATAAAGATATCGGCTTCTGATCGTGCAGCTTTTTCGATCCGTTGTTCTGCAACCTAAAAGTTGATATCTGGTTGCTCAAAGGCAATATCGATTTGGAGGCAGGCTATTTTCCGTTTCATTGTATAAAACCACCACATGTAAAAAATGCTTTACAAGACGATGATAAACATATATCATTTGTGACTAGAATTTCAAGAAATTTCAGAGAAGGTGTAAAAATGTTGCAATTTGAAAAATCAAGACTGCTTCAGGAACTGCCCAAGCAGTTTTTTGCCTCTCTAGTCGCAAAAGTCAATGCGATTACAGCACAAGGACATGATGTCATTAATTTAGGTCAGGGAAATCCTGATCAGCCGACACCTGAGCATATTGTGAAAAGTCTACAGGCAGCCGCTGAAAAACCGATTAATCATAAATATTCACCGTTCCGTGGGCATCAATATTTAAAAGATGCTGCCGCTGTCTTTTATGAACGTGAATATGGGGTCAAGCTCGATCCCAATAGCGAAGTCGCGATTCTCTTTGGTGGAAAGGCAGGACTTGTGGAATTGCCACAATGTTTATTGAATCCTGGGGATACGATTCTGGTTCCTGATCCCGGCTATCCTGATTATCTTTCCGGTGTTGTTCTAGCTCAGGCAAAAACGGAAGTCATGCCGCTGACAGAAGAAAATGGTTTTCTTCCGGATTACAAAGATATACATAGTGACGTGCTTGATAAAGCAAAAATGATGTTCTTGAACTATCCGAATAATCCTACTGGTGCATCTGCAACTTTAAGTTTCTTTGAGGAAACGGTCTCCTGCGCAAAAGAGCATTCCATTTGTGTGGTCCACGATTTTGCATATGGGGCGATAGGATTTGAAGGGAAAAAACCGATAAGTTTTCTCCAAGCTGAGGGAGCGAAGGATATAGGAATTGAGATATATACACTATCGAAAACATATAATATGGCAGGGTGGAGAGTCGGCTTCGCAGTTGGGAATAAAAGTGTCATAGAAGCGCTTGAGCTTTTGCAAGACCATCTTTATGTGAGTCTCTTCCCGGCGATACAAGAAGCAGCGGCAAGTGCTTTACTTGACTCGCAGAGTTGTGTAGAGGAGTTAGTGAAGAAATACGAGGGGCGAAGGAATGTTTTCATTGAGGGATTACAGGCCATCGGCTGGGATGTCAAAGCTCCGGACGCCTCTTTTTTTGCCTGGCTCAAGATACCAAAAGGGTTTACATCCGAGAGTTTTGCGGATTATTTATTAACGCATGCCCACGTAGCTGTAGCTGCTGGAAATGGATTTGGTGAATTTGGCGAAGGGTACGTCAGGGTAGGGCTTCTTACTTCCGAAGAACGGCTTAAAGAGGCTGTCGAACGGATACGCGCATTAAACATATTTTAACTGGGGGAGAAGTTATCCACCTTAAATAATCATAAACCTATTGACAATGTACGGATTACCTGTCAGAATACAAACTAAATTCTTAATCTTTCGATACTTAAACATAACTATATATCAGCGTTTTCTTATTTTGAGCAGGTGGAGGGACTAGCCCTATGAAGCCCAGCAACCGACCGTAATTCCATTGTAAAATGGGGCGGAATTCTTCGCCGGATTTTCTTGAAATCCACAAGGCACGGTGCTAATTCTTGCAGCTAATGGCTGGGAGATAAGAAGATGGCTTTTTAAAGCCTCTTCATTGTGAAGGGGCTTTTGCCAATTTGAGATTTAAAGTTAATGACTTCGAGATTCTACTAACGTGTTATAGGAGTGATCAGATGAGCGAGATAATCGCTACTTACTTAATTCATGATTTTGATGGAAAACATGAGAAAAAAGCAGAAAGCATTGCCTTGGGTTTGACTGTGGGAACATGGACGGACCTGCCCCATTTAGTTCAGAAGCAGCTGGAAAAGCATAAGGGACGTGTCGTCTCTGTGACACCATTAGCTGAAGAAGAGAAGGCTAACCGCTATTTTGATCGTAAAGTGTACCGTTCATTCATTAAAATTGCTTATCCAGCAGGGAATTTCTCTAATGATTTACCCGCAATCCTCACGACGGTCTTCGGTAAACTTTCATTGGACGGTGAAATTAAACTGATCGACTTGGATTTTATCGGTGATATTCACAAGGCTTTTCCTGGTCCGCAATTTGGTATTGCAGGCATAAGAGAGAAGATTGAAGTATATAATCGGCCTCTTGTGATGAGCATTTTCAAAGGTGTGTTAGGACGGGATTTAACATTCCATAATGAGCAACTGAAGCAACAGGCATTAGGAGGTGTCGATCTTGTAAAAGACGACGAGATTCTCTTTGACCAGGAACAGACTCCTTTTATCGATCGAATTAAAACCGGAAAAAGAATATTGAATGAAGTCTATGAAACCACTGGTCACCGAACTTTATATGCTGTCAATCTATCAGGGAAAACATTTGAATTATTGGATAAGGCAGAGCAAGCGGCTGAAGCAGGGGCAGATGCTTTATTGTTCAACGTTCATACATATGGTTTGGATGTAATGCAAGCCTTGCGTGAACATGATCGAATCAAGCTGCCGATCATGGCACATCCCGCATTTAGCGGAGCGTTGGCTTCTTCATCTTTTTATGGAATCGGCTATCCATTATTGCTTGGTAAATTAGTGAGGCTATCAGGTGCAGATTTATCCTTATTCCCATCCCCTTATGGAAATGTCGCACTTGAAAAAGACGAGACATTAGCCATTGCAAAAGCTCTGACAAAAGATGAACTTTCTTGGAAAAAGGCCTTCCCTGTTCCTTCAGCTGGTATTCATCCGGGCATGGTTCCCGACCTAATCAAGGATTTCGGTATAGACAGCGTAATCAATGCCGGAGGTGGTATCCACGGACACCCTGACGGAGCAGAAGGCGGGGCCAAGGCTTTCCGTTCTGCTGTGGAAGCCGTTCTAGCAGGAAAGGACCTATCTGAAGCGGCGGCTGAGGAAGAAACACTAAAAAAAGCTCTTGTTTTATGGGGAGGCTTATAAGAAATAATGAAACCGATCATCTTTTGTGATTTTGACGGTACGATCACCAACACAGATAATATCATTTCTATCATGAAAAAATTTGCGCCTCCAGAATGGGAAGAGTTGAAAGATGCGGTTCTTCAACAAAAAATCAGTATATCCTCTGGGGTAGGCGATATGTTTTCCCTGCTTGACAGTACCTTGAAGGATGAAATCATTCAATATGTAATAGACACAGCTGGCATTCGGCCAGGGTTTTATGAATTCGTTGAGTATACGAAACAAGCTAACATTCCTTTATATATAGTAAGCGGAGGCATGGATTTTTTTATCGAACCTCTTTTACATGAAATCTTGCCCCCAGATTCCGTTTTTTGTAACAATGCCTACTTCGATAAGGAAAGGATCTATATAGAGTGGCCCAATGCTTGTGATGACCAATGTAAAAATGATTGTGGCTGCTGTAAGCCTTCAATTATGAGGGAAATTGCAGGCGAGGATGATTTTAAACTCGTCATCGGAGATTCAGTGACTGATTTTGAAGCAGCAAAACAGGCTGATTTTGTCATTGCTCGTGACATTCTGCTTGAGAAATGTAATAAAGATGGAATCCCACATCAAGGATTTGAAACGTTTTATGATGTAATTGACATTTTAAAGCAGCGGGAGGAGCCACGGGCATGAACACACAGAGTAAAGAATGGCTGGAATTGGCGGAGATTAAAGCAGAACTGGCCGAAAGGGATTGGTTCATGGGAACAAGCGGGAATTTATCCATTCGTGAACCCAAAAGCCCTTTCTTTTATATTACGGCAAGCGGTAAGGATAAACGAAAGCAATCGGATTCGGACTTTTTACTGGTGGATTTAAAAGGAAACCCAGTTGAAGAAACGGAGTTAAGACCTTCGGCCGAAACTTTGCTTCATACCGTTATTTACGGGAAAACCAATGCGAACTGTGTACTCCATATCCACACAGTGGAAAATAATGTGATGTCGGAATTGTACGGGGATGAAGGTCAAGTGACTTTTCGGAATCATGAAATCATTAAAGCGACTGGTAGGTGGGATGAAGATTCAGAGTTTCGCATTCCAATCATATATAACCACGCTGACATTCCGCTGTTATCTGAAAAATTCAAGCCGCATGTCGAAGAAGACTCTGGTGCCGTGCTCATCCGTAATCATGGTATAACGGTTTGGGGTGAAAGCGGGCTCGAAGCAAAAAGAATACTTGAAGCTTGTGAATTTTTATTTCAATATCAACTTTTGCTCAATCAACAACAGGCACTTGCAGGTTCTGTAAAATAAAAACTATATCGAGGAGGAATGAATGATGGCGACAATTAGATTCCATGAAACAAACGAGGTTATTGAAAACGGTGAACAGGTAAAAGGTTTTTTAGAAACACAGGGCGTAATATATGAGCAATGGGATATTTCGAAATTACCAGCTCATCTTGTAGAAAAATATGATCTAACAGATGCTGACAAAGAGGAAATCCTTTTAACATTCAAATCCGAGATAGCGGAAATTTCGGAAAGAAGAGGCTATAAAGCGCATGATATCATCACATTATCCGATGCAAATCCAAACCTGGATAAAATGCTTGAAAACTTTAAGCAGGAACATCACCATGAGGATGACGAAGTGCGTTTCATAGCAGGCGGAACGAGTATCTTTGCCATTGAAGGCAGTGATAAACAGTGGTTTGATGTACGGCTTAATCCAGGAGATCTGATTAGCGTACCAGAATCAACAAGACATTATTTCACGTTGGCGGAGGATAGGAAAACCGTTGCAGTTCGGATTTTCGTTACAGCGGCGGGCTGGGTGCCAATTTACGATAAAGACGAAGTTCAAGCATGAGTCATTGTTGAAAAACCAGCTTACGGGCTGGTTTTTTTATGTGGTCCCGGCAAATGATTTAGAAGGATAAGTATGATAGAATTTAACGGAATCAAATTTAACAGGATCATAGGAGCAGATACGAATGAAAACAACGGAAGTTTACATATTAGGCGGTTTTCTCGGCAGCGGGAAAACGACGCTTCTACGAAATATTTTAAAACAGGAAAGTGAAGCGGGTAGAAAAGTGGCCGTTCTTTTAAATGAACTCGGCAGTGTATCGGTGGACAGTGGGTTGATAGGTGATGAAGTCCCTCTGAAGGAGCTTTTTGACGGGTGCATTTGTTGTACCATTCAGGATAAGCTGGAGGTACAGCTCCATGAATTGTTAACTGAAAACGACCTGGACGCCGTTTATATTGAAACCACAGGCGCTGCACATCCTGTTGAAGTACTGGATGGTATCATGTCGCCGCTTTTCGCTAAAAGGCTAGAATATAAAGGGATTATAACAGTTGTCGATTTATTAAGGTGGCGCGATCGGGAAGAGCTCTCGCCGCAGCTGCGGCAGTTGCTTGCTGAACAAATTCACCATGCGGATTTCATATTATTGAATAAAGCGGATTTAGTTAGTGAGATGGAAGCCGCACAGCTGATTTATACGATACAGGCGCTGAATACGGATGCGGTATGTTTATTGACAGAGTATGCAGCCGTTTCCTTGGCATCGCTGCAACAGATGCAACGAAAAAAACAAAAGGGCGTTCAAAAGCTTAATGTCCACGACCATTTGCATCTATCTGCAGTCGTTCATACTTTTGAAGGAGCTGTGGAACAAACTGACTTTGAAGATTGGCTTAGGTCTCTTCCGGAAACGGTCTATAGAATGAAAGGATACATTTCCTTTACACATTCACAATACCCTCATTTATTCCAATACTCATACGGAATGCCGATGTATATGAATGAAATGATAAAAATGCCATTGAATATCGTCATAATCGGGGAAAAGTTGGAGAGGGAGAGTATTATCAGTACGTTGAAGGCTTTGGAAGCGAAAGCGGCTCAATAACGTTTACCGCCTATTTATGAAGGGAAATATTAAAGAGACTTTCTAAGGAGGCGGTATACATGCCATGGAATAATAATGATTACCCGGATTCAATGAAGAATTTAGATAAAGATGTCAGGGAAAAGGCTATTGAAATTGCAAATGCAATGTTGGATGAAGGATATGAGGATGGAAAGGCCATTCCAATTGCCATAGACCGGGCTGAAAAGTTTGTGGGAAAAGATTGAAAAAATGGTCAGACCCATTATTGGGTCTGACCATTTTTATTGCTGCATTCCAAAGGCGGCAAATGTCTTTTCGTCTTCTATTAATCCGCAAGCAGCACATTGAACCCGAACTTCAGGACCATTATATGCTAGATGGAATGGCTGAAGGGAATCGTTTGAATATTGTTCAACAATCTCACCGGATTGCGGATCCTTTTTAATGGGGGTTGCTACTTGCTGAATGAGATTGAAGCGAGATTTATTTGTCCGGCAATTTGGACAGCGGTATACTTGAGACATTGTACTCACTCCCTTTTGAATTTTTAAAAGCGTAATCGTATTATTAAGATAGTCTTTACAAAGTTGATTCATAATATGTATAAATTAGTAATGGATGGAAGGGATAAAATGAAAGAAACAGACATGCAAGAAGAATTGTTGGAGGCTTATTTAAGTATATGGAATAATCGCAAGGTGACGGATGGAGACGGAAGGGAAGTGTTATCTGAACTCATCCGTCGTGAGCTTTTGGATGAAAATGCACATCCGCGTGCCCGAAAACCAGTCTTGGAGAAGTTTTACCTCAGCATTAAACGTGTGATGCAATCTTCACTTTCTAACGAGATGAAAACCGCGATCGCCATGGCCTATGTCACTGAACTGGAAAGATTATGATCGCCGTTCAGACACTGCGAATGCTGTTGGCAAATTTTCTTTTCCGCTTCATACTTTTTTCACAACTCATTGTTAAAATTTTATAAAACTAGTTATTTAATGAATAAGGAGCTAAAAATATGAAGTGGGGCATTGCGCTTTTACTTGCCGTCTTACTGCTTACTGGATGTACTAGCAGTAATACTTTTACTAAAATAAACAAAGGTGAATCTTTCTTGGCGACCGTCAATATCAAGGATACCTCCCTTACTTTCATAGATGAAAACTATCATGCTTTTGCCACATGGGATATTTCAGAACCATTTACCGGAGCGTTGCTACTGGCAGATAAAGATACTATCCTAATTTATGGGAAAGAGATGGAGAAAGTCCAGGCGTATTCTTTATCAGCTGGAAAACTGATTAACAGCTGGGAAGTAGGGAAAGGAATCGTCAATATGCAGTTGTTGCATGATGGAAAAAGCATCGTGGCAGTCAATCAATCGAATCACTCCATATACTTTTTTAATGATGAAGGGGAGGAGCAGGATATAGTCAAGGTAGGAAAAAGCCCCTTGACCGTTCTTCAAGGAGTGGAGGAGAATCGTTTGTATGTCATTAACTTTGGTGATACAAAATGTTCAGTGATAAATCTTGAAACGAAAAAGGTCGATTTTGAATTTCCTATACATAGTTCTAGCACCGGCTCTTTATTAAGGGAAGAAAAGGATGAAATATGGATAGGGGGCCATGGTGATGGGGACCAAGTGGAAGAAAATCTATATATTTATTCGGCAAGTACCGGAGAGTTGAAGAGTAAGTTGAAGGCTCCCACCATGCCGATAAAGTTCCTTGAGAATGATGATGGCATTTTTGTCCTTAGTCACGGTACAAGCTCCTTATATAAATTAAATGATCAATATGAGGAAGTGAAAAGCAAAGTGGTCGGCGTCAATCCTTTTGAAATGGCGAACTTTAAGGAAGATGTGGTTGTGGCGGGGTATGATAGTGATGAAGTGTATGTGATGGATACTGAAACAGTCGATGTTAAAAAAACGATTAAAGTCGGCGAAGGTCCATTTCAATTCATGTTGAGGGAGTAGATTGACATGCATGTTTACACCATTTTAGTCGTTGATGATGAAGAAGATATGCGGAATCTGGTTGAAATGTATTTGCTGAACTCAGGTTATCCATGCCTTCAGGCTGCAAATGGAAATGAAGCCGTAAGTATGATTGAAAAAGAGGAAGTGGATTTAATTCTATTGGATATCATGATGCCAGGTATGGACGGTTTCTCGGTTTGTGAAAAAATCCGGGAAAATTGGGATATCCCTGTGATCTTTGTCAGTGCGAAAGGTGAAGAATGGGATAAAGTGAAAGGGTTGAAGCTCGGTGGGGATGATTACATCGTCAAGCCGTTCAATCCAGGAGAATTGGTCGCAAGAGTTGAAGCGGTATTACGAAGGACAGGAAAACTATCTATGAATGAAGAAAGTCAAAACTATGTCCGATTCGGTAAAATCAGCTTAAACTTACAATCCAGAACGGTCTCGGTGGAAGGGGAAACGATCAATTTAACCTTGAAAGAATTCGAATTGCTTTTATTCCTTATGCGTCATAAAAGTCAAGCACTCAGCCGGGAACAACTTCTTGAAAATGTATGGAGCGGGGAATATGGAGGTTCTTTACGGACCGTGGATACACATATTAAAACGTTGCGGATGAAATTAAGGGCGGCCGATTACATTCAAACCGTCTGGGGAATCGGTTATAAGATCGAGGAGAAGAAATGAGAGCCAATTGGAAATCCCTTTCTATTAAATTATGGCTGACCATCATCACTGCCATCATCCTATCCGTTCTGTTCGCATACTCCCTTTCTCAATATTATTATAAAAATCTATATGTGGAGAAGCTTAAAACGGATTTAGTCAATGAAGCATCATTGCTTGGCGCGGATTATTCTGGTGGTGAAATCACCGATGACTTCAAACAAAAGGTTGAATGGTTTAACAGCAAGAATGACAGCGAGGTCTTTGTCGTCAACAACCCGAGGGAATTGAGTGCCTGTCTGCCTTTTGAAATCAATTATGACACCCTAATATCTGAAGAAGAACGACAAATGCTTTTAGAAGGAAAAGCGGTTGAAAAAGAAGGCTATGAGAAAAGGTTTGAAAAGAATATCGTTGCGGCCATTATCCCCCTTATTGACGATGACCGCCTCGAAGGCATCATCTATACCTATATTCCAGTAGACTCAATTACGGTCTTACTTAAGGAATTTGCTGCAAAATGGATTGCTGCGGTTCTTTTGTTCTTGATTGTCGCGATTTTTTTTACAACGAAATGGTTGAAAAAGCTAATCAGTCCGATTAAGGAAATCGAGACTGCTGCTCATCGTGTCTCTGAAGGGAATTATGACATACAGGTTCAAGTAAGGAGTCATGATGAAATAGGTAAACTGGCACAAGCCTTCAATGATATGGCCAATTCCATCCATTTGGAAGAAGAAAGGAAAAAAGAGTTTCTTGAAAATGTTGCACATGAACTCAGGACTCCGCTTAGTTACGTAAAGGGTTACACGCAGGCTATATTGGATGGTGTCGTGAAGAATGATGAAGAGGAACGCAAATACCTTCAACTCATTTCAAGGGAAGCTCTTAGGCTGCAGCGGCTTGTAGGTGATTTGATGGACTTATCTAAATTGGATAGTGATTCATTCGTTTTACATAGAACCCCGATTGCCTTTGCACAATTCATCGAAGATGTGCTTGTTAAATATGAATCGATCATAAAAGAAAAGCAATTGGACCTGCAGCTTCAGCTAGATCCGGACCCAATTATTTATGGGGATGAAGGGAGGATGGAGCAAATCCTACATAACATTTTTGATAATAGCATTCAGTATACCGAATCTGGAGGATCCATCAATATTACTCTAATTCAGCATAAAGAAGATTGTGAGCTAATGGTTACTGACACAGGTAACGGGATCCCTGAAGCAGATCTGCCATATGTAATGAACCGTTTTTACCGAGTGAATAAAGCACGCAGTCGTTTCGATGGCGGGTCAGGGCTCGGACTTTCCATCGTTAAGAAATTGGTGGAATTGCAAAATGGCAAAATAGAAATTGAAAGCAAGGTAAAAAGAGGAACAAAAGTCAGGGTTGTGCTGCCGACAATAAAAGAAGAATGGAATTCATAAAAAGGGGATACGTGTAAAGATGAAAAAAATCATGTTATTTTGCATGGCGTTAATTTTGTTGGCTGGTTGTGGCAAGGAAGAGGAAATTCCGCAAATGTTAAATGTCGATTTATCAGTCGTTCCTAATAAGGGCAAAGTGAATGAGCCTGTGAAGTTCCAGGCAAAAGTATCGTATGGCGATGAAGAAGTGACAGATGCAGATGATGTCAGTTTTGAAATTTGGCTTGCAAATAGCGATGATCATGACAAGATTCCTGCAAAACATAAAGGGAACGGTATTTATGAATTGGAAAAACCGTTTGAAGAAGAAGGAACCTATTATGTATATGCTCATGTAACGGCACGGGATATGCACAACATGCCCAAGAAAGAATTCGTCATAGGTAAACCAAGTCCTCCAGAACAAAATGATGATAAAAAGGAAATGGACGAGATGAACGGCGAAGAAACGAAATGAGTAGAATACCAAAACAATTCGGGTTTTATATCCGGATTGTTTTTTATTTTGTAAAAATATTCATTTTAATAGGGTTGTTTGAAATAGACTTACCTTTTCTTATCAATGGAAGGACAAAAAGTGAATTTAAATCGAAAAATTTGTAACATAAAAGTAAAGAAAGTCATATTATTCAGCTTGGAAACGATATGTCAATTAAAAGTTATTAGTATTCCATGGAAATGGTTCTATGTAACTACCATTGACAAGGAATGTTTGGAAAAATATGAGCATTTATACTGTTGGCAGAAACATAGATAGTTCAAGCATTCTTGCTTGCTTTCTCTGAAAATTGAATAATAATATTTTCTCATTCGAATCCTGTGAATTTGATGGGAATTGTTGGTGCATATATTACAAAAAATGCATGATATGATAATTCCAGAAGCAAAGCACAACACAAAACGAACATCACAGGAGGAATTACGAATGAAAAAGAAAATGTTTATGTCAGCAGCAGCGGCTGCAGCTATTATATTCACAGGAGTAGGAGCTAACCAAGCTGAAGCAGCCAACTGTGATACTGTTAAACCAGTAACTTTTAAATATACTAATAAAGAGGATATGCAAAAAGTCCTTGACAAATATCTAGCTAAATACAATATCACTTTACCTGCTGCACAGGTGCAACAGCAACAAAAGCCGGTTGAAAAACCAGTTCAAACACCAGTTCAGCAAGAAGTTGGAAAAACGAACCAAGCAAAACCTGAAGCTACACAAGCAAAACCTCAAGCACCAGAAGTAACACCAGAAAAATCCACTGATAAAAAACCAGAGACTAGCTCTGAATTAAGTGCTTTTGAACAAGAAGTTGTGAAATTAACGAATGCAGAGCGTGAAAAACAAGGATTGGCTGCTCTAAAAGTTGACACTGAGTTGAGCAAAGTTGCACGTATCAAGTCTCAAGATATGAAAGATAAAAACTACTTTGATCACAATAGCCCAACTTACGGCTCACCTTTCGATATGATGAAACAATTCGGAATCAGCTATAAAACAGCTGGCGAAAACATCGCTCAAGGTCAACAAACTCCTGAAGAAGTGGTACAAGCTTGGATGAATAGCCAAGGACACCGTGAAAACATCATGAATTCTAGCTTTACTCATATTGGAGTAGGTTACGTAGAATCTGGTAACTACTGGACTCAACAATTCATCGGAAAATAATAGATTAATAGAAAAGTGCACCCCAAAGCATGGGGTGTGCTTTTTTTTTGCGCGAATAATTGATTTCATTTAATGGAATAAATTCAATTGTGATCGATTGTGTTTATAGTATGTACCGAAATTTAAAATAGATAGGCACCAAAAAATAGCAGGAACCACACCTTATGATTAGCGTGGTCCCGTTGAAGCAACTTAAATCTCGGATACATCGATTTCTGAATACTGGGTATTGAAACTTTTCTGAAGACGTATTTCCAATGTAGATTCTTTATATTGGGCTGATGCCCCTTTTTTCTTCACAAGTGCGGGGAGTGTGATGACATGCCGATCCGACTTTTCTGGAATCCCCTCGATGATGGATTGGTTAGAGGTATGGTAAAGTTTCATTTTCTTTAGCCAAGATTCATCTTCAATGGGAATTCTTACAAAAACATATAAGTGGGTTTCAAATACATCAGCATGTAAAGGATGTTCTGTTCTGACATTTTCCTTTTGTGATTTTTGTGAGCCGCTATCATGTTGGTTCATCATACCTTGCATATTGTCAGGGATTACCTGTGAAAATACTTTTTCAATGAATGATTGAACATCACTTTGCTGCATATTTTTCATGAAGTCCTTTTGGTTCGGGTTATTCTTAAAAGAAAAAAGTGAATTCCAGGGAAACATGTTGAATTCCTTTCTCCTGCATGTGGACTGACAGGTTTATTTCTTATATTTTATGCAGGCGAAAGCCTATAGGTTCGTTTTTATAATTACTAAATTATAGAAAATGCGCACAACTTATGTATAATTAAGTAAAATCCTTTAGATAAAGAGGGAAAGCCTGTGGATGAAAAAGTAGCTTTTATTACTGGAGGAGCAACGGGAATCGGCAAAAGAATGGCATTTTCACTGGCGGATAATGGAATGTCCATTATCATTACTTATCGAAAAAGTAAAAAGGCAGCATTGGACTTGGTGGATGAATTACAAGAAAAGTATCAAGTAAAGGCACTTGCGATTCAAGGCGATGCCTCAAGTGAGAAAGATTGCAAAAATATCATTCAGTTGATTCTGGATGCCTTTGGCCATGTTGATATCTTCATTCATAACGCTGGGCCTTATATGCATGATCGTAAACCAATGACAGAGTATAGCAGTGATGAGTGGAAGTATATCATGGACGGTAATTTAAATGGTTTTTTCTATATTGCCAAGGAGCTTATTCCGCTAATGCGAAGAAGAAGTTGGGGAAGGGTCATTTCATTAGGTTTTGAACGGAGTGAAACCGCACCAGGTTGGATCTATCGTTCCGCTTTTGCCGCTGCAAAGAGCGGATTGACCTCACTAACAAGAACATTAGCTGCGGAAGAAGCCGCCTATGGGATCACCGTGAACATGGTCTGTCCTGGCGATATCATAGGTGAATGGAAAGAGGAAGAGATTAAGGGTGCGAAAATGGTGAAAGATGTAACTGTTCCAATCGGCAGACCGGGTACAGGGGAGGATATAGCGAGGGTCATCACATTCCTATGTGATGAAAAATCGGATTTCATTACCGGAAGCATCATACCGGTTACAGGCGGGAAAGATGTTCTCGGGAAAATATATAAGGCCTAGTGGTGTAGGTTGTGACCATCTGAATGAAAAAAAGAGTGAGGCCATTATCCAGCCTCACTCTTTTTACGCCATTTTTTTATATTTTACTTGCTGTATGAACCTTAAGCGAGCAGCCAATCCTATAGCTCCGAGAGCCAAGCCGGAAATTAAGCCGATCCAATAACCAAAGGCTCCCAAATCCGAATACTTTGCAAAGAAAAAGCCAATGGGAAGCCCGAGAATCCAATACGAGACCAGAGACATCGCAAAGGTGACATTTACATCTTTATATCCACGCAATATACCCTGTATAGGGGCCTGCAGGGCATCTGAAATCTGAAAAAAGATGGCATATATTAAAAAATGTGAAGTCAGCATCATTACGTCATGATCTTTAGTGTATGCAGAGGCGACAGGTTCCCGGAATAGGAATAATATAGTCGATAAGACAAGCGACATCGTCAGTGCCATGGAAATGCCAATCCAGCTGTACTCTTTGGCATCTTTATAACGAGCTGCCCCAATTTCAAATCCTATGACGATCGTCAATGCCATGGATATGCTTAACGGCATCATATAAAGCAGTGACGCAAAATTCATGGCAATCTGATGTGAAGCGATTGTCACGGTATCATACTTACTCATCAAAAGAGTAACGGCCGAGAAAATGCTTGTTTCGAAAAAGATAGCCAGCCCTATTGGCACGCCAATCAATAATAAGGATCGCCATTCTTTCCAGGAGACCCGAAAAAATTCACCGAAAACCTTATACGTTGAAAATGGGTTGATTTTCACCACTACGAGGATGGCAACAAGGGCAATTAACCAATAAGTTATGGCTGTAGCATACCCGGAACCGACGCCGCCAAGTTCGGGGAATCCAAACTTTCCGTATATTAATAGGTAATTAAATAGGACGTTAATCGGAAGTGCGCACAACGTAATGAACATGGAAATCCTAGTCTGACCTAGTGCATCTATGAAGGCTCTTAACGCATTATATACGAATAAAGGAATGATTCCGATGGAAAGGGCAATCAAATAATCATGCGCCACCCGATGTACCTTATCTTCTAGATTCATGGCATTCAATATGGGATTCAAAGAAAACGCCCCAATGATTAAAATGACCAAGGCTAAAGCGACAGCTAAATAAATGGCCTGCATAACTGAATAGGAAACGGATTTAGACTGCCTGGAACCAACGAGCTGTGAAACCACAGGTGTTAAAGCAATCAATATCCCGCTCAGCCCCGTGTAAACGGGTGTCCAAAGAGAACTGCCAATCGACACACCGGCAACGTCCTGGGTGCTGTACTGTCCCGACATCATGACATCAAAAAAAGTCATCGCATATAGCCCGATTTGAGTGATTAGGATAGGTATCAATATATAAAATAATAGGCGGATCTTTTGTGATTTTGTATAAGTCTGTTTCATTGATGTACCTCAATATCAATATTTGTAATTTTCAACACAATGAAAGAATTATATCACATAAGCATGTGATGTTTTAAGATTTTATTGTTGAAGCTAAAAAAAGACTTGTTTGTAAGGCAAGTCCTAGACTGTCTTGAATTCGAACGTTGATTGGTGCGTAGAGCACTCGCTTTTTCATCATGAGTATCGTACATTCGTTCCAATCAACTTTGGTTTTGACATTTCGTGAGTACAAATCACCCAAAACCATATGTGCGACTTGTTCATTTTTTTTACATTATCCGGAAAGTGGGGACACGCCATATTTGGCAAGAATATATGGAAGAAGTAAAAACTATATATGTGAAACGCAAAGCTCTATAACTGCTTCAATTCCAATATAAAAAATCAAAAAGGTTACGGAATGAGACATTCCGTAACCTTTTTTGTCAGTCGCGCATGGATTCAAAATCATTCATGGCTTCCATATTTGAGTCTTTTTGAAGAATGAAGGCTTGAGCAGGGATGGCAATTTGTACATCTTCCTGTTCCAATATCTCCATAATTTTAAAGTTCACATCTTCTTTGATTGATAAATATCCTCCAAAGTCCGTTGCTTTCGTGAAGAAATAAAGATAGAGATTGAAACCGGAATGACTAAATTCATCAAATTTAACCAGAATGGTTTCCGGGTGTACATCTGTGTGATCAATCAACATGTATTCAATGTCTTTAATGACATTTTCCAACTTATCTTTTGGTGTTGTAACACTCACACCCAAATGGAAAGCAATCTGTCTTTTCCCCATTTTTGACCAGTTAATGATCGGTTCATTCGAAAGGGTAGCATTCGGCACGGTAACCAGCGCTTGGGCAAAAGTCCTGACTTTGGTGCTTCGGAAGGTGATGTCTTCGATGGTTCCCTCTACACTTGGCGTTTTGATCCAATCTCCTATGGTAAACGGTTTTTCGGTAACGATGACGATTCCTCCAAAGAAATTGCTGACAGTGTCTTTAGCGGCAAGAGCGAAAGCCAATCCACCCAAACCAAGCCCAGCAACAAATCCATCAACATTGAATCCCCATTCTTCCGCAATGATGGAGGCACCAAAAGCAATGATGATTAATTTGATGATTTTCGTAAAGAACGGCATGACAATTTCATCGACTTCAAGGCCAAATTTACTCACTATTTTTGGGAATAAAATGGTTAAGATCGAACTGATATTGAAAATCGTCCAAAAGAACAAGAAAACAAAAAATGATCTGTATATTTTCGATCTTAGTTCGAGCGATGGTGTGTCAATCGGGAAATAGTGCATTGAAATAATTACACCAATCAAAACGATGAGCAATCTTACCGGCTGTTCTATAGCGTGCATTAAGTTGGCGGCAAATTCAACTTTATGTTTTTCTGCGATTCGAAGAAAGAATTTGAATATATACGTAGTAAATACTTTCCGAAGCAAAAGGAAGATTAGAAAAATACCTATTGATATTCCTAATTTGGTCCAGGCTTCGATTCCATCAAATTGATGGAGAGATTCAGAAACTTCTTGCAATGTATTACTCCTCCAATGTATCTTGTAGTATTGTAGAATACTAAGATTATAATATATTCATGCTGAAAAAGGAAAAATAATCGATGATTACATTAAGAAATGGGTTTTACGGTTCACTTAATCCTTTTTCAAGTTATTAATGGCAAGAATATATGGTAATATGGATGCAAAGTGATTTTTTAAGTTTGGAAGGTGGAAATATTGACTAAGAAAATAGTGTTTACCGGAGGCGGTTCTGCCGGTCATGTATCTGTTAATGCAGCAATCATCCCAGAATTTTTAAAGCATGATTGGGATGTTACTTATATTGGTTCAAAAAAAGGCATTGAAAAAAATATTATCGAAAAGGAATTTCCCGAGGTCCGTTATGAAACGATATCAGTTGGGAAATTCCGACGTTATTTATCTGTTGAAAATATGAAAGACCCTTTCCGAGTAATTAAAGGAATTTTTGATGCACGAAAAATATTAAAAAAGACCAAGCCGGATTTCATTTTCTCAAAAGGTGGATTCGTTTCCGTTCCCGTCGTTTTGGCAGGGAGGATGCTGAGAATTCCAATCGCGATTCATGAATCGGATTATACGCCTGGCCTGGCCAATAAAATTGCCATGCCGCTTGCATCGAAGATTTTCACTACTTTCCAGGAAACGGAAAAAGGCCTTCCGAAGGAGAAGGCCATGTATCTTGGAGCTGTTTTGCGCGATGGGATTTTTAAGGGGAACCCTTCTGCTGGTAAGGCATTTTGTGGATTCACGAATAATAAACCGGTGTTACTCGTTATGGGAGGCAGCCTTGGGGCCGTAAAAATCAATAACTTGATCACAGATAACCTAGATGCCCTATTAAAGGATTATCAGATCATTCATATATGTGGCAAGGGAAATGTGAAGACTGAATTGAAACAAAAGGGATATGCTCCATTTGAATTCGTTCATGAAGAATTATTTGATCTTTTGGCGGCAGCTGACGTCGTTGTGTCAAGGGCTGGTTCAAATTCAATCTTTGAATTCCTTGGTTTGCAAAAGCCGATGTTGCTTATCCCTCTTAGTGCCAATGCATCCCGTGGTGATCAAATATTGAATGCTTCCAGCTTTGAAAAACAGGGCTTTTGTAAAGTCATTCAAGAAGAAGATCTAAATGATCAGATTTTTAATGCTACATTAGCAGACTTAGTGAATCAATCGGATGAATATCAGGAGAAAATGCGTCAAAAACGCCCATTCAAAACGGCTACTGAAATGTATGAATTATTACTTGAAATCATGACTGCAAAAAAATAAGTATCAATCCCCTCTTTAAAGCATATCTTTTTCGAACAGAGGAGGGGGTAAGATGGCGTATGAATATTCAAAAGGATGGTTCATTCAGCAATTAAAAGCCGAAGGGATTAGCTATCATCCCATTGAGAAAAGAAAGCTGGAGCTGTATAAAACCCATATTCTAAGGCGTTTATACAGCGACCTGCAAAAAGATAAAACATAAAAGAGCCGCAACGTCATCGACGTTGCGGTTCTTTTTATAGGAAATGATTTATTAAAGGAAAGAAACAGGAAATAAGGATACCTGCGATAGCCATTGCCGCACCTGCAACTGCTCCAGTAAACTCACTTTCCTGAGCCGCTTGGGCTGTTCCGAGACCATGGGCGATTGTACCATAAGCGATCCCACGGGCGAAGGGCATGGTAATGTTTAATTTATCCATCATTTTTGGGGCAATCATCGTACCCAGCACCCCGGTCAAAATAACGAAGGCTGCTGAAATATTAGCGTTACCACCATAAAGTTCCGTAATTTCTACCGCGATTGGCACTGTAATGGACTTAACCGCCAGCCCTTGAAGTATGAACTGCGGAAGTGAAAGGGCTTTTGCAATGGTGAAGGCAATGATCAATGTGACCATAAGACCAAAAATTATGCCGCTAATCGCCGGTATTGCATATTTGACGATTATCTTTCTGTTTTTATAAAGCGGTACAGCCAACGCAACGGTAGCAGGGCCCAAGAAATAGGTGATGATGTCTTTTCCTTGTGAATAATCATCGAAGTCCAAACCGCTGATAAGCAATATGAGAATAATCGTAACCGTACTGAAAAATACGGGCGTCGTAAAAGGTGATGGATGTTTAGCATAAATTTTTCTGCCAATGAAATAGGCGAGGATGGTTATCAAGATGCTATAAATTGTGATGAGCACTGTCATGCTGATTAACCTCTCCTCTATGGGATAACTTCTGAACAGTCCAAGCTGCAACGATGAATCCAAAGATCAAGCTGACTCCCAAAGTTAGTGCCAACGGCAAACCAAAATCAATGAAAAGCCATCCCATGGTCATTAAACTGATCGAAATGGGAATGAAGAAAAAGGCCAGGTGTTTCACTAAGAATCCTGAAGTAAGTTCGATCCACTCGACTTTTAGAACCTTCGTCTGTAATAAAATGAATAACAGGATCATGCCGATGACATTGCCTGGAATCGGTAAATGAAGTAGATCAGCTAAATAATAGCCGAGCTTACAAATGATGAGCAACAGTATAAGTTGTACGATAAAAGCAAATGTTTTATTCATAATTAGATCCTTTCAATGATGCCATTAATGTTGAATTGTATTCATTATAAAAAAATATTTCTAAAAAGAATAGGGAATTGCAACAATCTTTCCTGAACATCTATGAAAATGGAAAAAAGAGCTTTCCAATTTTGGAAGCTCTCGGCCTTTATATGAAAAGATAAGAAAATTGATTTTTTAATCAACTGCATTGTATTATCTTTTTATGCTTCAAGTAATTGCTGTTCGTCATCATCAGGCTGCCTAAGGATATGAAAGGTGTATAAATCTTTAGGGATTTCATACAAATCGAAGATATCTCCTTCATGATTGATCTGATCATAAAGGGACTTTCTTGTTTCGTTGGCATTGACAGCATAGGGAAGTTTTTCTGCGGCTTTTATAGAGCGGATATTTTTTTTGCGAATACGCATGAAGACCGTTTCCAAACCGAGCTCGAAAAAAAGCTCTTTAAAAAAAGCGTCTTTTGCGATGGCATTATACCCTTTTCCATGATAAGGCTTGCCAAGCCATGTGCCTAAGAAACCTGCACCATTTTCAATATCGTATAAAGAAATGCAACCGATGGGATTTTCCCATTCATCCAAGATTGTTCGTGAAATGAGTTCCCCAGCATCTTCTGCCTCAATCGTTTGCTTAGTAATGAAAACATATTCTTCATATGAATCTACTTTATGGCGCACGAAAGGGAAGACATCTGGATGCGTCATTTGTTCATAAAGAGAAAAACAATCTGTGAAATCTCTCTTTTTTAACATTTCCGTCCCTCCGTTTGAGGGCAGATTTTATGCGTAGTCGCTGCCCACCCTCGAAATTTTTTAAGTCGTTCATCAAAAAATTTCGGGGTGGGAATCGAACCCACTAGAACCGGAAACCGGTGGCGCACCATTTGCCTTCCCTATTTTTATTGTCAGAAATTATATAAATCTAAAGAACCTTACGAAGGTATAATACTAAAAAAAAAACGGTTTGGGAATAGGTTTTTTGCCTTTTTTTTTCGTCAAATTTCAACTTTTTTTTGAAGGATAAAATTGGAGTGCAAACGCCTGCTTTTTTTCTTGAAAAACTGCTTTTTTCGCCTGTTTTTTAAAGAGAAATGGAAGCTTTTTTAAAATTCACCTGTGAATTGCATGAATAAAATGATTGCTCCGAGTGACCATACATATATGGAGAATATTTTCAGTGAACGCTTCTTCAAGAAATTGATCATCCATACCACGGCAATATAACCGAATATGGCTGAAGCAAGGGTACCGACGAAAAGTGCGGTGATTGGAAGCCGTTCAACCTCGCCTGTAAATATTGGTTTCATTTGAAATGCAATGCCCCCTGAAATGGCTGGAATTGAAAGCAAAAAGGAAAAATAGGCTGCAGTGGCCCTATCCAGCTTGCAGAAGAGCCCAGCGGCTATCGTCAAGCCGGAACGTGAAAGAGCTGGCATGATGGCAGCTGCTTGAAAGCTTCCGATGATCAGGGCATCTTTAATGGAAATTTCATTCAGTGTTTTTCCCCCTTTTTTCACCCCATCCGCTACCCATAAAATCAGACCGGTTGCTAAAAATTCCCATCCGATGGTCACACCGGATTTTGAAAGGCCATCAAACCAATCACTGAGTAAAAGGCCGGCAATCACTGCAGGAATCGTTCCAGCAACGAGAAGCAGAGTCATTTTGGAGAAAGGGTTTTTCAAAATGGAAAGGATGTCATTCTTGTATACCGCCAATAATGCCAGCAAGGTTCCGATATGCAGCATGGTATCCAAAAAAATGCCGGCCTCGTCAAGATGGAATATATGCCGTCCTAAATATAAATGTCCCGTACTTGATATAGGTAAAAACTCAGTCAAGCCTTGAATGATTCCAAGGATAAAGGCTTGAAATTCGTTCAGCAAAAAAAATCACTCCAATCTAGAAGGTATAGGACAATCCATTATTTTATCTGTATGCACAAGACGGATGAATATGTTCAGATTTTTCTTCATATGAATTACCACAATGTTTTATGAAGAAAGGATAGTCCCATTTAAAGTTTTTCGAATATAATAAAAGGAAAATGAAACTATTTTTCATCTTATTCGTAAATATTTATAGGAGAGAGGAGGAGTTAACATTATGCCTACTAAAGATGAAAGAGTGTTTGCTGCTCTTATATATGTGATCAGCTTTTTTACAGCATTTATCGGTCCGTTGGTCCTTTGGTTATTGAAGAAGGAATCGTCACAATTTGTGGATTATCACGGAAGGGAATACCTTAATTTTTTCATTTCCTATACCGTATATTCGATTATTGCAGGGATACTGACAATTGTATTGATTGGATTCTTGCTATTGCCGGTCATCGGGGTTGCTTTAGTCATATTCACCATCATTGCAGCGGTTAAGGCCTATGAAGGAACGGATTACCGCTTCCCATTGATTTTTAGGATATTATAGGATGATAAAAAGGACTCCGATCCATTCGGAGTCCTTTTTATCTGGAATGAACCATGAGGGGAAATGCCCTATTATTAAAAAAGGGAATAGATCACATTAAAGCGAATAAAGTATTATGATATGTACTTCAATGCGCTTTAAGGGAAGTGGAAGCCGGATCGGCTTGCGGCACACCTAATCATTGGTTGCCATTAAGGTGGCAAGCTTTCTTGTAAGGAGTGAGGAGCAGAGCTGAATATGAATATACGCGAATATTATCAAAAAACGAGCAGTTCAAATTTTCATTCATCCTGGATTTCTCTTGGAATGGCCGTTGTTTTTTTCATTTGTCATATTTTTTCGCTGATCCCAGGAAATATATTATTGATAACGGCTCCCTTTATTTTATTTAGTATTGCCCAATTTGTCAGTCATCGAATTTATGAAAATAGAATCAAGGAATTGCCTATTGGACCCATCGAATTGAAAGCCGGGTTATTAAAAACTGAATATGTTTTATTGACATTTATGCCAGCACCGACATTGCGATTACTTCTCTATGCGCCTAATGGATCTTTAATGGGTGAGATCCGGGATTTGAATATGAAGTGGTTCATGTGGATGATTCCCAATTTTTTATCGATACTTTTGGCCAAGCGATATGAATTGGTGGACCATGAGGGTCGTGTACTTGCTAAGTACCATATCAAAAGGGGTCTTTTCAATAAAATGACAATCATGGATGATCAAGATTGCCTTATTGGATCGTATCAAGAAAATAGATCGCTTCTGAAGATCAGTGGAATGATATATAAGGAAGACGGTACGGAATGGATGCCCATTCAAACACCGGGAAGTTTAAATTCTTTTGAGATTACGACAAAAGACGGGGAGAAGATCGTGTCATATCAGGAGGGCTGGATGCCTATTGAGTGGGGGAAACGATTCAAGACAAATACACCTATACTTACTTTTTCATCCAATGTCGAAGAAATTCCTAAAATCATTATCCTTGGGTTCTGTGCAGCCACTCTAAATCATCGTTCAAATTGACTAGTATTCCCCTTTAGCAAATCTTTTCAATATTTGATATAATTATAGTGAATACATAGATTTAATACACAATAAAAGGGTGGTAAAAATGAGTTTACTTAATGAGATTCTTGATTTTAATGAACAATTTGTAGAAAAAGGGGAATATGTTAAGTATAAAACTGATAAATTCCCCGAGAAACGTATGGTCATCATAAGTTGTATGGACACTCGGCTCGTTGAGCTATTGCCAAAATCATTGAATGTCAAAAATGGCGATGTCAAAATACTCAAGACTGCAGGAGCAATCGTCTCCCATCCATTTGGAAGTGTCATGCGGAGTATCCTAGTAGCCATCTATGAGCTAAAGGCAGATGAAGTACTCGTCATACCTCACCATGACTGTGGAATGGCATCAGTCGATGCTGATGCAGTAGTTGAAAAGATGATCGAACGTGATATACCAAGGAGCACCATCGATACACTTGGAGCTGCTGGAATAGATATACGCAGCTGGCTTCGCGGTTTTGATGATGTATATGAAAGTGTTAGGAAAAGTGTGGAAGTTATAAAAGGACATCCTTTGATTCCTAAACATATTCCTGTGCATGGTCTGATCATTTCGCCCGATACAGGGAAGTTGGAATTGGTAGTCGACGGATATGAAGAAGAAAAAAATAATTAATCATGTTCATCGAGAGCTGTCGGGATTATTTCCGGCAGTTTTCTTTATTTTTGAGTAATACTATTTATTTTTATCGTTTTTTTTGTTAAAATCGCCAAGTGTAGTTTG